>CAYZUL010000020.1:0-44640 GCA_964481895.1 uncultured Nitrospirota bacterium
TGGAGCCTCCCCCTCAACGCTCGCATCCGCTCGCTGTGAACTACCTTCTGCAGATGAGCGACCATCCCCTTCGACCGGCATAGCCGCTTGGAGCCTCCCCATTAGCGCTCGCTGGGTATCTATATTATACCGTCCCTCTTTCCGATATATCTGATCAGGTCTTTTATCCTGCAAGAGTATCCCCACTCGTTATCATACCAGGCTATAACCTTGACCATCCTCTTTTCGAGCATCATTGTCAGGGCAGAGTCGAAGATGGCAGAATGGGGATTACCGTTCATATCGATTGAGACAAGAGGTTCCTCGGAATACTCGACTATCCCTTTAAGGGTAGAACCGGCAGCCTTCTTCACTGCTTCATTTATCTCTTTAGATGTGGCATCACGTTCAAGCTCTACTACAAGATCTATGAGGGATACATTTGGTGTGGGGACCCTTATGGCAATGGCATCAAGCCTCCCTTTAAGGGCCGGGAGCACCAACCCAACCGCCTTGGCCGCCCCTGTGGAGGTGGGTATCATCGACAGCGCTGCTGCCCTTGCCCTCCTTAAGTCTTTATGCGGCAGATCAAGCAACCTCTGATCATTTGTATATGAATGGATAGTGGTCATGAACCCCCTTTTGATCCCAAAATTGTCATTTATTACCTTTGCTATCGGCGCAAGGCAGTTAGTTGTGCATGAGGCGTTTGATATTATCCGGTCCTTCTCAGGATTAAAATCCCCTTCATTTACTCCGATGGCGAGTGTAATATCAGGATCAGTGGCAGGGGCCGATATTATGACCCTTCCTGCCCCGGCATTAATATGCCTCTGGGCGCCATCCCTGGTGACAAATTTTCCGGTAGACTCCAGCGCTATCTGTATCCCGAGTTCCTTCCATGGGAGCGACTGAGGATCCTTTTCGGCAAGCACCCTGATTCTCTTCCCGTTCAATATAATATAGTTGTCCTGCACATCTATCTTTGCATTAAAAATCCCCTGGACCGAGTCGTACCTCAAGAGATGGGCAAGCGTCTTGGGATCGGTCAGGTCATTTATTGCAAGGATCTCAATATCTGGATTATCGACAGCAGACCTGACGAGATTTCTGCCGATCCTTCCGAAACCGTTTATAGCAACCTTTATCCCCATTTCTACACCCCCTTCTTGATGCCATGGATATTATTTTAAAAGGCGTTAAAAGTCAATACCACAAAAGTGGCATTATAAGGTAAAAGATGGTTTAGAACGGGGCCCGGATCGGGATCATCCTCTGTCTTATCACTGCGGGACCTCATCAATTCTATAGAACTGCGTTGGGCTGGGGTTCTTGGCTGAGACCTGTTTTGGTTCCTTCCCCCTAATGAAGACCTCTGTTACTGCCTTTTCTGTGCCCTCTGGAGCAAGGAGCCCATTCTCAGGGTCTACCCTTGTAAATACTATATCATCGGGGATTGAAAAGGACTCGAAAGGCAGGAGGTCTAATGCCCCCTTCATATATGAGATCCATATCGGGAGAGCCGCCCCGGCGCCGGCCTCCCTGTCACCAAGAGACCTCATATCGTCAAATCCTACCCAGACGCCTGCTACATGATTTGGAGAATATCCTATAAACCAGGCGTCTGTAAATTCATTGGTGGTCCCTGTCTTGCCTGCCAGCGGCCTCTTTAGAACCTTTGCCATAGATCCTGTGCCATGCTCTATAACATCCTCCATCATGTTGGTTATGATATAGGCAGTTTCTTTGGGTATGGCCTCTGTCAGTTCCGTCACATGAGACTCAAGGATTTTACCGTCCTTGTCCCTTATCTCCCTGATCGCATAAGGTTCAGCCCTGAGCCCCTGGTTTGCAAAAACGCTATAGGCTGAGGTTAATTCCAATAGTCCTATGCCCGATGAACCGAGGGCAAGGGAGAGGTCGTCTGTCAGGGGGCTCGATATCCCAATCTTTTTTGCGAAATCTATTACATTCCTCACCTTAATCCTCTCCAGGAGTTTTACTGTGGCTACGTTCCTTGAATGTGCAAGTGCCTCCCTCAGGGTTATGGGTCCGTAAAACTTTTCCTCGTAGTTTTCAGGTTTCCAGGTCTGCTGGAGAATGGGATCGTCATATATCACAGGTGAATCTATAACCATGGTAGATGGCGTCAGGCCGAGATCTATACCTGTTGCATAGATGATAGGCTTAAAGGCTGAGCCAGGCTGCCTCCTTGCGGATACAGCCCTGTTATATTCGCTCCTTTTGAAGTCATACCCGCCAACCATTGCCTTTATCTCTCCATTTCGCGGGTCAAGGGAGATGAAGGCCCCCTCCACGATAGGCTCCTGCTCAAGGTTAAAAAATCTCTCCTTTCCCTCCAGTTTCTTTAGCGCTACGTTTACGACATCACCCACCTTAAGTATGTCCTGAGGCAGCGGGTTCTGAGATATAACGAAATTCTTCCTGATATCCCTACCTTTTAGTTTCTTTGCTGCCCAGCGCATGTCATCCAGCATTATCTTCCCGTTTACCCCCTTGACCAGGACAGATGCATATGACGGGGTAATCTTTGTAACTATGCCTTCTGTGATCTCATCCTCGCTGAATTCGACATCCTTTATTCCACCCTCTTTTTCTTTAATCCTTGTCAGGTCTTCCGGAGATTTTCTGGAGATGGGGCCCCTGAAACCCTGTCTCTTATCGACATCCATTAATCCCTTTTTAAATGTCTTTGCAGCCAGCTTTTGCATATCGAGGCTGAGGGTTGTGTATATATTGAGGCCCCCTTTGTATACCATGTCATCCCCGTAGACCCCTATTAAGTAGAGCCTGAGGTATTCAAGGAAGTAGGATGGGATCTCATCCTTCTCATGTAGCTGACGCAGGCGTATATCCTCTTTGATAGCCTTTTTATATTTCGCATCATCGATAAATCGCTCGGCCAGCATCCGTTTCAGGACGGTCTCCTGTCTTTGTTTGGCCCTCTCAGGATGGTTGATGGGAGAATATTCATTTGGCGACCTTGGAAGACCGGCCAGAAGGGCAGATTCTGCAAGGCTGAGCTCACCAACATCCTTGCCGAAATATGTCCTTGCAGCCGATTGGACGCCGTAAGCACCATGTCCAAAATATATCTGATTTAGGTATGTTTCCAGAATTTCCTCTTTGGACAGGGCCTTTTCCATCCTCCTTGCCAGGAGGACTTCTGTCATCTTTCTCTTCAGGCTCCGCTCCGGCGACAAAAAGAGCGATCTTGCCAACTGCTGAGTTATGGTGCTGGCCCCCTGTTTTATTTTTAATGCCTCAAGGTTCGCAAGAAAGGCCCGTATAATTCCGAAGAGGTCGATCCCTTTATGCTCAAAGAACCTTGCATCCTCAACCGCAATGATCGCAGAAGATAGATCCTTCGGGATCGATTGTAACGGGGCAATTGTCCTCCGCTCCACATAAAATTCCCCGATAACCCGCTGGTCTTCAGCATATATCTTCGTAACAAGGCTTGGGTTGTATCCCCTCAATTCTTCAATGGGCGGCAGGTCCCGTGTAAGCCACCAGGAGGCCCCATAAAGGCCGATTGGAATGGTTATGATAATGAACAGGAGCAGATAATAGATCCGGCTTCCCGCCTTTCCGTGCCCCTTATTAATGTTGAATTTTCTAAGATATTTATCCATAAAGACTTAATGGGATTCTAAAAACTTTGGTTAACGGTGTCTTATTTTTTATATTATACCCGATATTCAGGGAAAGATAAAAGATAATTGTTCCAAGTGAATTGTTTCACAAAAATGTTACCAAGGAAAAAGTTAAAACCAATCGTTGACTCATAATTGATGTTACTGGACTATCTCCCTTAAAGGAGGGTCGGTTACTGTAAAACTCAATCTTAAACAGCAGTTCCTTTCCCTTAATCCATTCAAATTGAGAAAGACTATGGAGCTAAGACTTGAAAGGATTTTCAAACTTACAAATGGCTTTAAACCTTGATATATCTATGCTTACTCAAATCCCGTTTGGGGAGGTTGTATTAATAAGCAGGTAAATAGAACTAAGTGGAATATCCTTTTATTCGTCGAGTGTATCCTTTTGGATAACATCTGTATCTTTCCAGATACGCATGCAACAATGCATCGCATTTTTTTTCTTAAAAATCAACATGTTGTATCATGGCATGGTAATTGTATAACTTTTATTATAAATACCTCTTTAGTGGGATAGGCAGAATGATATCCCATTGCTAAGCTTTAACTATTCAATTGATCTGTAATTTTATGGTTGGATTATCAAGGATTTATATAATTAGGCCTTGGGAGGAAAAATGCTCTTTATTAAAGAGAATCCATTTCTTATATATAAGTGGAAAATATTACCCTATTGTGGAGTAAATTTTCCTTTTAAGTTTTGAAAACTTTAATAAATCAATGGAAAATCTGTCTATTAACCTGGTACAGGAGTTGCTTGTATATGTATAAATTAGTATATCCCAAGAACTTGTAAATTTCTATTGACAACATGGTATGGGCTTGTTAGATTGTTAAATCAATTAATTTTGACATCTGCCTCGATGAAAATAAAAGAAATCTTCGAAATTTATTTAGGATCATTACCTCAAAACACCTAAATAATTTGTTGATTGTTAATGAGGTTAGTAATGTTTAATCAGGATTGATATTGATCCAGTCATAATACTGGCACTGGAATGGCGGAAGCATGTCGATTTTTCTTACTGGAAAACAAAAATCATCATGATACGATCCAGCAAAAGAATATTGAATTTATCTTGGCGCTCTGACTCAGAGTTGCCATACAAATTCTATCTTGTGGCCCTTACACCTCCGGGACTCCCTGACCCTTCTCTTGCCATTGCGGCCAGCAGGGCCGGCGGACTCGGTATTTTAGACCTGGAATATACAAAAGATCTTAATGTGGCGATGGGGGCTCTGGAAAAAATAGCTGCCCAGACAGATTATGCTTTCGGCATCAAACTCAATGGAAAGGATGATGCGTCTATTGCAGATATCACCCCTGCACTTCCTGAGAATATATGGGTGGTGATCCTCACATCCTGGCAGGATACTAACTTTGGCAAATATATCGAGAAATTCCATTCAGAGAATCGGCAGGTCATCCTTGAGATTACCTCCCTGGAACAGGCGTTGCTCGTGCAGAGCCTAGGTCTTGATGGATTTCTGGCCAAGGGTAATGAAGCGGCAGGTGCTGTCGGGGAAAAAACGGCCTTTATTCTCCTCCAGCAAATCGCTTCCCAAGTTGAATTGCCTGTATGGGTACAGGGCGGTGTCGGGTTGCACACTATCGCGGCCTGTTATGCCGGAGGTGCAGCAGGTGTTGTTTTAGATTCCCAGTTGGTTTTGACCCGTGAGGCTCCCTTTTCAGATGCCGTAAAAAAGCAGATCCGCCGAATGGATGGAAGTGAGACCCTCTGTGTAGGGAGCAATATAGGGGCCCCATACCGGATCTATGCGCTGCCGGGTCATCCGATCATTAAAACGCTCCTTGATTTGGAGATGTCGCTGGAGAAGGTCGCCGATAATAGCAATCCACAAAGTGCCCTGTCTTTGTGGAATGAATCTATCAGAAATGCTGTAGGCTGGGGTGAGGATGGCACCTCCTTATGGCCATTGGGTCAAGACATAGCTTTCGCGTCGGTGCTGGCTGAGCGATTCGGCACGGTCGGCGCTATTTTTCAGGCCTTCCGGCTCTCCTTAAAGAAACATATCCACACAGCAAAGTCATGTGTGCCTTTGGGTATAAATTCACCTCTAGCGCGCTCCCATGGAACGCCCTATCCGATTGTCCAGGGTCCCATGGCTAGGGTAAGTGATACGGCAAAGTTTGCGGCACGGGTGGCGGAAGAGGGTGCCTTACCCTTTATTGCCTTATCGACGCTAAAAGAGAATGAAATAAAAGGGATACTTAAAGATGTCCATGGCCTGCTTCAAGGGAGGCCATGGGGGGTTGGACTGCTCGGGTTTAATGAGGAGGAATTGCTCCGGTCTCAAATACAGGCGATAGAGCCTTTTTCCCCGCCTTTTGCAATCTTGGCAGGGGGACGGACTAAGCAGGCCAGTGCGTTGGAGTCCAAAGGGATAACGACTTATGTGCATGTACCGTCGGTCGGCATACTTGAAATGTTTATTGACAGCGGGGCACGACACTTCATCTTTGAGGGTAATGAATGTGGGGGCCACATCGGTCCAAGGCCGGGTTTTGTCCTCTGGGAAGGTGCGATTCAAAAACTTCAGGAGGCGCTGAAATCGGGTTGTCGTCCTGAAGATTTCCATCTTTTGTTCGCTGGCGGCATCCATGATGCCCTGTCTGCCTCGATGGTGGCGGCCATGGTGGCTCCGCTGGCTGAGCGAGGGGTTCGTGTTGGGGTGCTTCTGGGAACGGCCTATCTGTTTACGGAAGAGGTCATTGAGACCGGCGGCATTGTAGAGGATTTTCAGAAAAAGGCCCTACTTTGCTCTCAAACAAAACTTCTCGAGATAAGCCCAGGGCATGCCTTACGCTGCATCGACACCCCTTTTGTCACGCTATTCAAGGAGATGAAGCGGAAGTTGCAAGCAGAAAAGAGGTCGTCTGAAGAGGTCCGTGCCAATCTGGAGGAATCTATCCTGGGGAGGTCACGCATTGCTTCAAAAGGGATTGTGCGCAACCCTTCCTGCGGTGCAGATCGGGATGCACCTTATCTCATTTCAGTAAGTAAAGAGAACCAGCATGCCGACGGGCTTTATATGGTCGGTCAACTGGCGGCCTTACGAAATAAGACCTCTACCCTTAAGGAGCTGCATGAGGATGTCTCGGTAAGATCGTCCAATATGCTGGCATCTCTCCACACCCCTGACGAGGATGAGCATTCTCGAAAACCGGGTGATGTGGCGATTATCGGGATGGCATGTGTGTTCCCAAAAGCCGGCGACCTTCGGACCTACTGGGAGAATATCCTTAACAGTGTGAATGCGATAACCGAGGTGCCTTCTAACCGGTGGGATTGGCGATTGTATTTTGATGAAGATAAGCGAGCCAGGGATAAGATCTATTCAAGATGGGGAGGGTTCCTCGATGATATTTCTTTTGACCCGGTGAAATATGGGATACCACCAAATTCCCTGCATTCCATTGAACCGTTACATCTTATGACCCTGGAGGTTGTTCGCACAGCCCTTAAGGATGCGGGTTATGAGGAGAGAGAGTTCCCCAGGGAGAGGACATCGGTCATTATCGGGACAGGAGCGGGTATTGGAGATCTGGGGCAGAGATATATCCTGAGGGCGACGCTGCCCACACTTTTTGAAATTCATTCCGATGAAGTAATGAAACGACTCCATGAATGGACAGAAGACTCTTTTCCAGGAATTTTAATGAACGTGCTTGCCGGACGTGTAGCGAACCGCTTTAATTTAGGTGGAGTCAATTATACAATAGACGCCGCCTGCGCATCCTCTCTGGCCGCACTCTATGATGCTGCACGGGAGTTGGAGACCGGCAGCAGTGATATGGTCATTGTAGGCGGGGTAGACGCAGGGCAAAGTCCGTTTACCTATACCTGTTTTAGCAAGACAAGCGCCTTATCCCCAAACGGTAAATGCAGGGTTTTTGATGAGAAAGCCGATGGAACGGTAATCAGTGAAGGGTTAGCTGTTTTGGTAATGAAGCGCCTCTCCGATGCAGAGCGCGACGGCGACCGCATTTATGCGGTTTTAAAAGCAGTGGCCGGGTCGAGTGACGGCCGGGGAATGGGTCTAACAGCCCCACGGACTGAAGGCCAGATGGTGGCGCTCAAGAGGGCCTATGCCAAGGCCGGTTTTACCCCTGATACCGTGGAACTTTTTGAGGCCCATGGTACAGGCACTGTTGTAGGAGACCAGGTAGAGGCGGAATCCGTCATGCAGCTACTCAAAGAAAACCATACTGCAAAGCAAAGTTGTGCCATCGGGTCGGTAAAATCTATGATTGGCCATACAAAGGGCGCTGCAGGGATGGCAGGTGTGATAAAAACTGCCCTGTCGCTCTATCACAAGGTGCTTCCGCCCACCATGGGGGTAGATAAGCCGAACCCGAAGATAGATTTCCTCGATGGTCCCCTTTACATAAACACGGAGGTGTGTCCCTGGGTTGGGAACGAAAGGGGTCCACGCCGTGCAGGGGTGAACGCATTTGGTTTTGGAGGAACCAATTTCCATGCCGTGCTTGAGCAATATTCAGGCGAAATTCCGGAAGATAAGACACCTGCGGTCATGGACAGGTGGCCCATTGAGCTTTTGCTCTGGTCAGGAGGCTCGCGAAATGAGATTGTCTCTGCGATAGAGAACCTTCGGCAAAGCCTTGAGGCAGGGGCACAACCCCGCCTCGGAGATATTGCATATACGTTACACAAGGCATTAAAAGAGTGCGGAAATGATCAGGACGGCTCTCCTCTCAAACTTGCAATCGTGGCATCCTCGCTGGAGGATCTTAAAGATAAACTGGTCCTTGCCCATCAGGCCATCAGGGAGCAACAGTTTGGGGGGATCTCGGATCCCAGAGGGATCTACTTCACAGGAGAGCAGTCTATCAATCAGGGAAAGGTAGCGTTCCTCTTCCCGGGTCAAGGCTCTCAATATCCCGATATGCTCCGGGAATTAGCCATGCTCTTCCCGGAGGTGCTCGCTTGTTTCGAGCGAGCGAATGCCGTCCTGCGGGAGAAGTTCCCTGAGGGATTGAGCAGCTACATCTTCCCGCCTCCCCATTTCACCCCTGACCAGGAGAGGGAGCAGAGGCAGAAGTTATCCCAGACCAATATTGCCCAGCCAGCCCTCGGAGCCGCATGTTACGGGATGTTTAAGCTGCTTCAAAAGATGGGTATGAACCCGGACATGACAGCAGGGCACAGTTATGGTGAATATGTTGCCCTTGCCGCTGCCGGGGTCTTCGATGAGGATACGCTTTATACGGTTTCTGAGGCGAGAGGACGGCTTATAATCGAGGCGGCAAATGGAAATGACCTGGGCACGATGGTTGCAGTGAAGGCCAATGCATCGGAATTAAAAGATATAATAAAGGGTATTGATGGCGTTGTTATTGCAAATATCAACTCCCCTAATCAGACTATTATTTCAGGTGAAAAGGGCGCTATAGAAAAGGCAGTTGAGCTCTTTAAGTCCAGAGATATTCATGTTCAGCCTATGGCAGTGGCAGCCGCGTTTCATTCACCTGTCGTTGCCCCTGCAAAAAGACTCTTCTCCGATCTTCTGAAGGCGGTTCAATTTGCTACCCCACAGGTGGAGGTTTTTTCCAACACATTTGCCGCCCCATATGAAAGATCTCGGGAAGAGATCGAATCCTGCCTTGCAGAACATATGGTCAGGCCTGTAGAGTTTGTCCGTGAGATCGAGGCGATGTATGAGAGGGGTGCAAGAATCTTTGTTGAGGTGGGTCCGGGGAGCGTGCTTACTAACCTTACAAAACAGATACTGGAAGGGAGGCATTTTCTTGCAGTAGCGACCAATTCGCAGGGACAGCCGGCCCTGAGCCATCTTCTCAAGGCCATAGGCCAGTTAGCCGTCAACCATGTGCCCATCTCCCTGGAACCGCTTTTTCATGGAAGGGCCTTGAAATCCCTTGACTTTAATAACTTTACCGGAGAAGAGAAGGAGATGTATTCTCCAACAACATGGCTCGTCAACGGCACGGGTATTGTCCGGCCGGGCAAAGTGTGGAGAGAGAGGACGAATAAAATGACATTGGACGGATACAAGCTAAGAGACCGCAGATCTGTACAGGAAAAGGAACACGAACAGGAAAAAGATGGATCTATTAAACCTTCCTTAATACCTATGAACCATAGGCTCACAAAAGAGAATCCCTCTCCCCTTGCGGGCGAGGGGGGATTTTCGGAGCAAACCGATACAGTCATGTTTCAATTCCAGCAATTAATGAGTCAATTCCTGGAGATGCAAAAGGGTATTATGATGGCTTATCTTCAGGGAACTTCACAGTCTGCACCTGTGTCTTCTGTTATACCCCATACCACCCCTCAAGAACTCAAACAAAAACCGGCTATATCTACGCCAGATGAACATCACCAAGGTGTGGTCAGAGACCCATTGCAGAAAGACAAGGAACCGTTACCCCCCCTTAATAAAGGGGGGATGGGGGGTGGTACCAAGAGATGGACGACCTCAACTGCTCATATCTCTTCAGATCAGGTGAGGTTCGACGAAGAGTATATTAAAAAGTCGTTACTCAAGGTAACCAGCGAGCGGACCGGCTATCCGGAGGAGATGCTGCAGTTGGATGCGGATATTGAGGCCGACCTAGGCATTGATTCGATCAAGCGCGTGGAGATTATGGGGGCTTTTGCGAAATGTTTCCCGGAGGCCGAGAGACAGAAGATCCAGTCTGTCATGGATGAACTCTCCAGGCTCAAGACCCTCAATGCGGTGGTAAAGAGAGCTGCAGAGGTCCTTTTAGCAACGGTGCAGAGGCATGAGAATATACCCGATCTACAGGCTGATAAAGCGGTAGCTTCCGTCCGTTCTGAGCAAACCATGATAAGCAGAGAGAAGATTGTCGGTGATCTGCTCAAGGTAACCAGCGAGCGGACAGGCTATCCGGAGGAGATGCTTCAGTTGGATGCCGATATTGAGGCTGACCTTGGTATAGATTCGATTAAGCGTGTGGAGATAATGGGTGCATTTGTCAAATGTTTCCCGGAGGCGGAGAGACAGAAGATCCAAGTGGCCATTGATGAACTCTCCAGGCTCAAGACCCTCAGTTCCGTTATTGAGAAAACAGCAGGAATTCTTTTGGCAGGGTCTAAGGGGATAGAAACCGGTTCAGACGGAAGGGTGCCGAGATTCTTATTAGAGCCTGTAATAACCCCTGCACCTGAAGAGGAACTGCAGATACGGGAAAGGGGTGTCTTCATTGTAACTGATGATAATTGTGGGATCTCTGAGACACTTGCGCAGTCATTAAAAGAGCGTGGTGGTCAGGTGGTTATCCTGAGGATGCATCCTTCATCAGTAAAGATGGACGGCAATATCTATGGCCTCAACCTGACAGACCCGGCATCTGTAGAGGCATTGATTAAGGAGATCCGGCTGAAACATGGTCCTATTATTGGTCTTATCCATCTACTTCCCTTGGGGCATTCTCTTCCATCAAGCCAAATGGACCTCCAGACATGGCGTGAGAGCCTCAAAACAGAGGTGAAAAGCCTCTTCTACCTTGCCAAGATTCTTGGAACAGAGATACAGGAGGCTGGACGCAAAGGAGGTGGGTGGCTGGTTGCAGTGACTACCTTAAATGGATCGTCTAATGGAAATTGTTTTGTCGGTCAAGCAGGTATTGCAGGATTATTGAAAACTGTGGCTCAGGAATGGACTGAGGTCAAATGCCGTGTGATTCATATGGATGTAACGCTTCCACCTTTAACCCTGTCAGGGCAATTAATAAATGAGATGGCTGCCGGAGACAAAATAGTAGAGGTGGAATACAAAGGATTGGACAGGATTGAATACAAGGCAAAACCTGCCCCATTATTGAATAATGGTAACATAGAAAAGATACATATAGATTCAAACTGGGTGATCATGGTTACCGGTGGAGCCGCTGGTATAACAGCAGAGATAGCCTGTGAATTGGCAGATAAATATCGGCCTACCTTACTTCTTGTTGGCCGTTCATCTTTTCCGGAAGATGAGTCGCCGGAAACAGCGTTACTTACCTCTCCAAAGGATATAAAAGAGGCGCTGATCAAGCAATTACGTACTCATGGTGACAACCCCACTCCCGCCATCGTAGAGGCTGCTTATGCCCGGCTTATTAAAAATCGTGAGATTCGCCGGAACATTGAAAGGATGAGATCTGCGGGATCAAAGGTTCATTATTACAGTGCGGATGTGCGGGACGAACATCAATTCGGAAACATAATTGACGAGCTCTATACCTTATTTGGCCATATTGACGGTGTCATTCACGGGGCCGGTATTATTGAAGATAAGCTTTTAGAAGATAAGAGCCCTGACTCTTTCGACCGTGTCTTTGATACAAAGGTAGATAGCGCCTTTATCCTGACGCACAAAATTCGTGCAGACTATTTGAAATTTATTGCCTTTTTTACCTCTGTTGCCGGATGTTTTGGAAACCGCGGACAGGTGGACTATGCCTCTGCCAACGAGGTTGTTAATAAATTGGCCCTCTCTTTGGATAAAGAGTGGAAGGGGAGAGTAGTAGCCGTTAATTGGGGGCCGTGGCGGAAGGCAGGTATGGTTACCCCTGGGGTAGAGAGGCAATTTAAAGAGAGAGGGATACATCTGATCCCCCTAGATGCCGGATGTCGTATATTTGAAGAGGAGATCAGGTTCGGGAGCAAAGGGGAGGTTGAGGTGGTTATAGGAGACGGGCCGTGGATGACGTAGCTATTGTCGGTATGGCCTGTCTTTTCCCAGGCGCTCCTAATATTCGCACGTATTGGGAGAATATAGTAAATAAAGTAGATGCTATTAGCGACCCTCCGGATGATTGGGGAGCCGAACGTTATTTCGACGCAGATTCGACATCTAATGACCATATCTATTGCAAAAGAGGCGGCTATCTTGGTGATTTGGCTCTTTTTGATCCTTTAGAATTTGGGGTTATGCCTTCGTCTTTGAATGGGGGAGAGCCTGACCATTACCTTGCCCTGAAAGTCGCTAAAGAGGCCCTCATTGATGCAGGATATTCGGAAAACTCAATAAACCCTGAACGTACAGAGGTTATTGTAGGCCGTGGCACATATATCAATAGGGGGGTAACGAATGCCTATCAGCATACTGTAATCGTTGAGCAGACTCTGGAGATACTGAAGGAACTTCACCCGGAATACAAGGATGAGGAATTGCAAGAGGTGAAGAGAAGACTTAAAAAAGGTCTTCCGCCTTTTACGGCAGAGACTGTTCCAAGCCTTGTCCCGAATGTTCTTGCAGGTCGCATAGCCAACCGTCTTAATTTTATGGGGACAAACTATCTTGTAGATGCAGCCTGTGCCTCATCCCTCATCGCCGTGGAACATGGGATGAGGGATTTGATAACGGGAAGATGTGATATGGCATTAGTAGGAGGGGTGAATGCGTCCATTCCGCCTACCCTGTTGATGATATTCTGTCAGATAAACGCCTTATCCCGCAGGCAGTGCCTTCGTCCTTTTGATGAGTCTTCTGACGGTACCATGCTTGGTGAAGGATTGGGGTTTGTGGTGCTTAAACGAAAAGGAGACGCAGAGAGAGATGGCAACCGTGTCTACGCGGTTTTGAAGTCCGTCGGCATTGCCAGCGATGGCCGTGCACTTGGCCTTTTAACGCCCAGGCTCGAGGGAGAGGCATTAGCAATAAAACGTGCCTACGATACAGCCGGCGTATCTCCTAAAACGATAGAACTGCTTGAGGCGCATGGCACCGGTACCCCTTTAGGAGATACAACAGAGGTGGAGGCATTAATAAATGTTTACGGTCAGAGGAACGGGAGCCGCCCATCCTGTGCCTTTGGTACAGTGAAGTCAATGATAGGCCATCTTATCCCTGCCTCTGGTATGGCTGGCATTATTAAGACTGCCCTTGGTTTATACCACAGGGTCTTGCCTCCTACCCTTTGTGATAAACCGAATCCTGATCTGAAGCTGAATGAAACCCCTTTTTATATAAACACCGAAACGCGTCCATGGATTCATGGCCGTAGAGATTTTCCGCGCCGGGCTGGTGTAAATGCCTTTGGATTTGGCGGAATCAATGCACACGCTATCCTTGAAGAATATACCGGGGAAAATAAGATCAATTTTAGCAACCTCCATTGCAATTGGGATACAGAGGTTTTCTTCTTTACGGGGGATTCGCGACAGGATCTGATTAAGGAATTGGATCTGGTCAATGATTATTTAAAAACGTATCCAGAGGTGACTCTTAAGGATCTTGCATATTCACTAAATACCCGGCAGGGAGACCCTCCCTATCAACTCGCCATTGTTGCTGGCTCCGGGCAGGATCTATCCAAAAAGATTGTTCATGCTGCAGAGCGTTTGAGGGACTCTTCCTGTGTGAGGATCCGTGATCGTAGCGGCATTTACTACTTCGATAAACCATTGGGCAGGCAAGGTAAGATAGCCTTTTTGTTTCCAGGAGAAGGCTCGCAATACGTCAACATGTTTTCCGACCTCTGCCTTCATTTTCCGGAAGTAAGATCCTTCTTTGATCTTGTGGACAGTGCATTCATTCACCATCCTCGCGGATATCTGCCCAGCTTTACAACTTTTCCCTTACCGCTCGGCCAGGGAGAAGGATTTGATAACAGACTCTGGGCAATGGACAGTGGAGCGGAGTCTGTTTTCGCTGCTGACCAGGCAATGCTGAAACTTATGACCTGTCTGGAAATAAAGCCGGATGTTCTTCTCGGGCATAGTACCGGAGAATATTCAGCACTGCTTGCCTCTGGTATGCTCAAAATAGAGCGAGAAGAACAATTGATTGATTTTATTCTCGGGGTAAACAGGGTTTATGAAGATATAGTAGCAAGAGGTAAGATACCTAAAGGCATATTGTTGTCTGTGGGAGCAGCAAAAAAAGAGTATATAGATAGCCTGGTGGAACAAAGTCCAGAGCCTTTGTATATAGCAATGGACAATTGCCCTAATCAGATTGTTTTATGCGGCTCCGAGAAGGCAATTCTCAAGGCAGAGGAAGGGCTTCGTAAAAACGGGGCCATTCTAGAGCGTCTTCCTTTTGAACGGGCATATCATACCCCCCTGTTTGAGGCAATCTGTGATCCTCTACTGAACTATTTCCGAGAACTGGAGTTCCACCCTTCTCAAATAAAGACATATTCCTGTGTATCTGCTCAGCCCTACCCTGATGAATCAGATGGAATCCGTAGGCTTGCCACGTCGCAATGGGCTCGCAGAGTGCGCTTTATCGATACTATTGAGGCCATATACAACGAAGGGGTTCGTATATTTATAGAGGTTGGACCGAGAGGCAATTTAACAAACTTTGTCGACGATATATTAAGAAAGAAACCCTATCTGGCTGTACCGTCGAATCTGCACAAGTGCTCCGGTATTGCCCAGCTTAATCATCTGGTAGGCCTTCTTTCCGCACATCATGTATCTCTGAATGCATCTTTTCTGTATAGGTATCGTAAACCGGTAAAAATTTCTTTAGATCGCAGGGCGGAGAAACCGGTTGCGTCAGATTTACTGAGAAGACCAGTAAAGATAGACTTGAACCTTCCTAGTCTTAAATTAAAAGATTTTCCCAGACATTCTTCTGCCGGGCATACTGAACGCCCCTCCTCCCTCATCAACAAAGTGGGGATAGTGGGGGGGCCAGAAGAAAATCCAAGATCAAAGGTAATGTTGCATTATCTGAAGAATATGGAGCAGTTTCTGAACTCTCAGAACGAGATATTTCAAACATATCTAAAAAGTAAGAGAGGCCAACCTCTTACGCCCCAATATTTTGAAACGTCTGTGCCAAGTCGGAGTCGTGATACCTTAGAAGAGACTGTCCCATCTATGAAGAGGATGGGGTCCTTGCTCCCTTTTATAAGGGAGGTTGTTTCCATTACTCCGGGAAAACAGGCCGTAACCTTATGCGAACTCTCCTTTAAAGAAGACAGATTTCTTTTAGACCACACCTTGGGCGGTGTCGTCTCGGAGGTCGACAAGGAAATTTCTGCTCTATCTGTGGTGCCTTTAACGTTCAGTATGGAAATTATGGCCGAAGGGGCTGCCCTTCTCATGGAGGGGAAAAAACTGGTTGGCATGAGGGAAGTGCGCTCATACCGCTGGATAGGGTTAGACAGTGGGAAAAAGAAATTGTGGATTGACGCAAAGACCGGGTCGGCAGCAGGCGAAGTCAAAGTTCAAATCATGGAAACGGATTATGCAGATGTCCCGGTGGGGAAACAGGGCCTGCCGATTATTGAAGGTACGATGATATTTGACAATGATTACGCAATTGCTCCTCCAGTTATGCCTTTGTCCCTGAGGGGTGAGAGGAAATCAAGATGGACGGGTGCCGATCTTTATGAAGGCTTTATGTTTCACGGGCCGTCACTTCAGGGAGTAGCCTCTATGGATCTCTGGGGAGAAGGCGGCGCCTTGGCAACGCTCAAGACGATGTCTGAAAAGGATCTCATCAATTCTTTTCCCGCTCCCGCATTTCTCAGTGACCCTGTGGTACTGGATGCTGCCGGTCAGGTCATTGCCTACTGGACATCCGATCATCTTGAAAAGGCTTACCATATCTTCCCGTTCCGGCTTGAAGCATTGTATTTATATGGTCCCGGATTAAAGGAGCCGGAAGCAGCAAAATGTCAGGCAAGGATAAATTTAGTGGATGAGACTTTAGTCAGGTCCGATATTGACATAATCGACCCAGATGGAAAACTCCGGATGCGCCTTCTTGGCTGGTGGGATAGGAGGTTTGATCAACCCGAAAAATTTTTCCGGCTTCGTGTTTCACCAAAAAAGGGGATGTTAAGCACTCCCTGGCTGAATGGCTCTGCGGGGATTGATTTCCCGGAAAATATATCCTGCTGTATGTTGAACGGGATTTCCGGAGATTTCCTGACGGCACATGACAGAATATGGATGCGGGTTATGGCTCATCTTATCCTCAGCCGCAAAGAACGTGAGTTATGGTATAATCTGAACGGAACGGATAAAAGACGCACGGAATGGCTGCTCGGGCGAGCCGCAGCAAAAGATGCAGTACGGCTTTATCTGAAAAAATACAAGGGACTTGACCCGTATCCAGCCGATATAGTCATTGGTAATGACCAATACGGTAGACCCGTGATAGAATCTATTAAAGGTCAAAAAGCCGGTTCAGCCCTCTCTCTTTCGATATCCCATTCATCAGGGATCGCTTTTGCCGCAGCCGGCAAAGCAGACGATGGAATAAGCGGGATTGGGGTGGACATAGAGCGTCTTCGCCCTCTCAGTGAAGGATTTGAACAAACTGCCTTCACGGAAGAGGAGAGGGACATACTTTCTCTCCGCCAGGATTCTGAAAAAAACGAGTGGTTCCTTCGCTTCTGGTGTGCCAAGGAGGCTGTTTCCAAGGCGCTTGGTAGTGGCATGATGGGATCTCCCAAAGACATAACTGTAATATCTGCAGATATGAAGACAGGAGACATAGAAGTGGGAATTTCCAGGGAGATTGCAGCCCGCGTTTCACATTTACCGAACAAACGAAGGGTTGTAAAAACCCTCCGTGAAAATAATCTGATTATAGCTATTACTTATGATGAAAGAGGTGGAAATGGAAAGTAACCAGACATCAGAGGAAATTTCAAAGGACAATATCCTTAATAACCTGACAGACGTCCTGGAGGATATGACGAGTGACTGGGATATGGAGTTTAACGGGAAGATAGGCCCTGCCACAAAACTCATAGAAGACCTTGCCTTTGAATCCATTGATATTGTGCAGCTTGTCGTCGCCATTGAAGAGTGCTTTAAGCGTCGGGGGATGCCCTTTGAAGAACTTCTGATGGCGCACGGACGTTATGTAGATGAGATTCTTGTTGCCGATGTGGTAGATTTTCTTTACAGACATCTGAATAAATAAAGAAAAAGGAGAATGTGATAAATCGTACATTGCTGATCGGTCTTGACGGTGCAACCTTTACCATTTTGGATCCGCTGATGGAAAACGGCACGATGCCGTTTCTGAAGGAATTCGTTAAAGCTGGAGCCAGAGCAGAACTTCTTTCTACTGCTAACCCTCTCACCCCACCTGCTTGGATCTCCCTCATGACCGGGCGCAACCCGGGCTGTCACGGAGTATTTGATTTTATTTGGGCAGAGGAACGTAAAGCCGATCATTATTTTACACTGTACAATTTCCGCGATATCCAGTGTGAAACTATCTGGTCTATTGTCAGCAGACAAAACGGAAGGGTTTGCTCACTTAATTTTCCGATGATGTCTCCACCACCCGCCATAAACGGTTCTGTTGTACCAGGCCTGGTATCATGGAAACATTTACGTCGTAATATCCATCCTGCCGGGCTCTATGATAAGCTAAAAGGATTACCCGGCTTCAATGCCAAGGAACTGGCGTGGGATTTTGATATGGAAAAAAAGGCTGAAAGGGGAATAGCGCAGGAAGAGTATGAGCACTGGGTGGAGTTTCATATCCGCAGAGAGAAATTATGGTTTGAGATTGCCTGTTACCTGATGAAGAGTGAACATTATGACCTGATGGCTATTCTCTTCGACGGCCCCGACAAGATCATGCACATGGGCTACCGGTTCCTTGACCCGGAAGCATTTCCTGCTTCTCCTACACCGTGGGAAGAGAAGATTCGCGGACTTTGCCTTGAATATTTCAGAGCACTTGACGGATTTCTCGCCGAAATAGTCAATCTTGCCGAACCTGATACCAGAATTTTTATGGCTTCTGACCATGGGTTCGGACCCTCGTGGGAAGTATTCCGCGTCAACACATGGCTCCACAGCAAGGGTTATCTTACCTGGAAGAATCTTGAAAACCTGGATGATAAAAGCAAGGAAAGCGCTCAGAAGGTGGTTGACAAGCATTTTGTACTTCTGGACTGGGAAAAGACAACTGCTTATGCCCGTACAGTTACTTCTAACGGTATTTATATCCGGGTAGCAAGGAATCCGGACCAGAGCGGGGTGCCCTTAGAACAATATGGATCATTTCGCAACCGCCTGATGGGAGAATTAAAGGAAGTCCGTGACCCTGAAACAGGCGAGCCGGTAATAAAGCGCATATTGACTAAAGAGGAAGCCTATCCCGGTGAAAACAATGATAAGGCTCCTGATTTGACCCTAGTCATGCGGGATCACAGTTTTGTGTCAATTCTGAATAAAACACCGATCATTTATCGCCGTCCATCTATCGAAGGCACGCATTATCCAAAAGGGATTTTTCTTGCTAAAGGCCCAGGCATTCAGAAAGGATTATCAGCGAGACAGATGTCTATCGAAGATATTACACCCTGCCTTTTATACAGCCTGGGACTTGATATCCCTGAAAATTTTGACGGGAAATTGCCCTCCGATGTATTTGAACCGTCATTTATCAATGAACGCCCTTGCAGAATAGGAGCGCCGACTGTTCCTGTCGGGTCATACGGGAGAAGAGTTGATATGGGAGAGCAGGAGAAGAAAGAGATATTCGAACAACTCAAGGCATTAGGGTATATGGAATAAATCCTTATGAAAAAAACACGTTGCAACGGTGTAGAACTTAATTATCAGTATGCGGGAGAAGGCAGCGACGTAATACTGATACATGGCCTTGCGGCAAATCATGCCTTCTGGCGCTTTGATGTGTTGATGCCTCTTGTTAAGGATCACAGGGTAACTGTATACGATCTCCGCGGCCACGGCTATAGTGATATGCCACCTTCAGGTTACACCTCTCGCGATATGGCAGATGACCTGCATGACCTGCTGAATAACATGGATATTTCTCAGGCTCATCTAATTGGTCATAGTTTCGGAGGGGTGGTGGCTCTTCATTATGCTGTATTGTATCCGGAGCGTGTCCTAAGTTTGACTATAGCAGATTCCAGGGTGCGAGTACTACAACCTACCAATTATTCCAGGGATTGGCCTAATAGTGAACAGGCCGTAAAAAAACTCAATGATATTGGACTGTCTGTTCCTGAAGATGAATCAGAATCCGGCCTCTGGCTCATGGAGCAGTTAGCATCGCCACAGTGGCAACAGGTGAGACATAAACTTAAGGGAAGCCAGCTGTTCATTCCTTTCGGAGGATGGAATGGCGGCCAAAAAACCGCCGAGCGCTGGCTGGAACTTATGAATACAACAACAGCCAGGCAGGATATACTTTCCCAGGATGGTCTGATGATGGAAAGGATTGCAACGATCCAAAAACCAACCCTGGTGATATATGGTGAAAATTCACCGGCCTTGCCGTCATTGCTGGGCTTACGGGAGCGTCTGCCGAACTGCAAGAGCGAGATTGTCCTTGGGGCGGGGCACTTTTATCCTTTGACCCGGCCAAAGGTCTTTATTGACATGGTCAGCCGGTTCCTCAACGAATTTGAAGAGGTGAAATTATGCTGAGATCTGTGGTTTTGTTTGTTGCGTTTTTATTCACATTTTATTTTATAAGTTGCATGGGGTCTGCGGATGCTGGATTCCGTACGTCAGTTGAGTGGATTAAGGATACTAAGGGTAAAGGTGTTGAGTTTACTCACGGCCCTGGTGATTATGGCCGTGAATTGGTCGTAAATAAGAGTGACCGCTACTATGAATTGCATGTCCCGTCATTATATGATAAGTCTAAACCTTTTCCGGTAGTATTGGTATTTCATGGTGGAGGCAGCGACCCAGGCGCCGTACGATATGAATCGGACATGGACCGCACGTCGGACCGGGAGGGTTTCTTAGTAGTCTACGCTGCAGGGACACCCACAAAATGGTTATTTAAGAATCGGCTACTTACCTGGAATGATGGCAGGCCTTATCAGGATGGAACGCCCAATACTACTGATGATGTAGGCTATGTCGCTGCTTTACTGGATGACCTCGAAACATGGTTCAATATCGACAAAAAAATGATCTATGCGTGCGGATATTCGAATGGTGGACAGTTCACTTATAGGCTATCAAAACGGATGACTGACAGGATTGCTGCCATCGCCACAGTTGCCGGACAGCGTCCCGTAAAGGATGATTTTGATCCACCTCCATCTAGGCCTCTATCGATAATGCAATTCTCCGGTTTACAGGATAAAGTTGCTCCCTATGAAGGAGGTCCTCCTAAAACGGGGTCACCGGGAATAAAAGCCAACGCGTATCCCGTTAAGGAGGCAATCGAATCATGGGTAACTTACGACGGATGTCCATCTAAGCCTGCTGAGGTCAAAAGGATTGGCAAGGCTGTAATGGATCGCTATGGGCCATGCCGGGACAACACTGAGGTAGTTCTCTGGACCCTTGAAGATGGTGGCCATACCTGGCCGGGCGGCAGGGTTGTCCCGAATGTGGAAATATTGGGACTGGGCAAAATGGGTAATATCAACCAGGATAGTAAAGCCTCAGACCTTATGTGGGAGTTTTTTAAAAAACATCCACTGAAATAATAAGGAATAGGAAATGAAAAATAAAGCACTATCGAATCTTAGGGTTATTGATTTGACTCATTACATTGCAGGGCCATACTGCACTAAATTGATGGCTGGTTTTGGCGCAGAGGTGATAAAAATAGAACGACCTCGAACAGGCGACAGGATGAGAAGCATGGAACCATTCTACAAAAATCAAGCGGATATCGAAAGAAGTATCCCCTTTTTATGGTTAAACACGGGGAAGAAGAGCATAACCTTGAATCTCAAGCCAGATAAAGGCAAAGAAATCCTTAAGCGTCTAGTGAAAGACGCTGACGTGCTAATCGAGAATTTCTCACCCCGGCTAATGCCTGGGCTGGGTTTAAGCTATGAGACTCTGAAAGAGATAAACCCTTGTCTGATCATGACATCTATTTCAAACTTCGGCCAGACAGGTCCTTATAGGGACTTTAAGGCTGAAGATATAGTGGAATACGCACTAAGCGGCGGCATGTACATGACCGGGGATACTGAAAAGGCCCCTCTTGCTTCTGGGCCTGCTCTTTGCCAATATACTGCGGGCCAGCATGCCTACATTGCAACTCTCATGGCGCTGTTTCAACGCGCCTATACCGGCGAAGGACAATTTATAGATGTCTCTATCCAGGAAAGTGCATTAGAGCATATAGAAATAACACTCTCATACAATCTGCACATGGGGAAAAATGCGAAAAGGGGAGGCCATCGTTTTGTTCCCTGGGATATGTATGAGTGTGAGGATGGATACGCTGTAATCACTGCAATGCCTTACCGGCACTGGCATCGTGCTAGCGAGATATTCGAGGATCTCAGGCTGTTCGACAAGAAGTATGATCATGTCCTGGATCGAGTACAGCACCGCAGTGAATATGAGGCGCTTTTAAAACCCTGTGTGAAAGCTCATAAGAAAAAGGAGCTTTTTCATGCAGGGCAGACTCGCAAACTTGCCTTCGGCTGCCTTGCCGGCCTTGACGAGGTTATCGAATCGCCTCAGCATAGGGATAGAGAATTCTTTGTGGAAATCGATCATCCGGCTGTTGGAAGACACAAATATTGCGGGGTGCCTTTTAAGATGTCAAAAACTCAATATCAGAATATCAGATCGCCTCTGCTGGGTGAACATAATCAAATTGTCTATAGAGAAAGATTGGGTTTTACACAACAAGAGATCCTTCAATTACAGGCAGAAGGAGTGATTTGATGAGTTTTCTGCCATTGAAGGGAATACGTGTAATAGATCTTTCCCATAGCTGGGCAGCCCCGCACTGTGCAAGAATCCTGGCCGATTTTGGTGCTGAAGTGATAAAGGTTGAGTATGTGCGCAGGTTGTGTCTCCTCAGGGGAAGCAAAAAAGAAGATCAGACTTATAATAGTCATCCAGGGTGGTGTCAGGTCAACAGGAACAAGTATTCAATAACATTGGATTTAAAGATTGAAAATGATCGCCAAATCCTGCAGGATCTCATAAAGATTTCAGATGTTCTCATTGAGAATTCAAGAACCGGGGTTATGGATAATCTGGGCTTTGGCTATCAGGATGTAACTAGAATCAAAAATGATCTTATAGTATTATCTATGGCGGCCTTTGGAAATACCGGACCATACGCCTCCTATGCAGGCTATGGAGCCATCTTTGAGGCCTTAAGCGGGATCCAGAGCCTTACTGCATACCAAAGAGGTCTTAAACCTGCAAGGATAAAAGAATTGGATATTACAAACGGACTGGCCGGGGCATGTGCAGTTATGACCGCTCTATTACACCGCCAAAGGACAGGGGAGGGGCAATATATAGATATGTCTCAGTTTGAAGCTGCAACGCATGGATTAATAGGGGAACATTTGTTAGAGTGTGTTATGAATGGCAATCAGACATATCCGCTTGGTAACCGTCATTGGAAGTTTGCTCCTCAGGGATGTTATCGTTGTAAAGGCGATGATAAATGGGTAACACTTACTGTAAAAACCGAAGAGGAATGGCGTAGTTTTTGCGAAGTTTTGGGTCATACTGAATGGATTTCGGACCTGCGGTTTGCCAATAGCGAGTCAAGGAATGAAAATCACGATTTGCTTGACAGAATGATCGAGGAATGGACTATTCAACATACCCATTATGAAGTTATGCATATACTTCAGAAATACGGGATCTCATCAGGGGCAGTGCTTGATGTGGCTGAGATCAACAGTGACCCGCATTTGAAAGATCGGGAGTATTTCACAGAGGGGGTTAATGGTGCTGAAAAGAGATTTATGGGGATGCCTTTCAAGTTATCAAAAGGTCATGGTAAAGTTAGATGGCATGGTCCTGCTTTAGGTGAGCATAATGAAAAAGTTATCTGTGACCTCTTGGGACATTCAAAGAATGAGATCAGGCCTGTATTGGAGGAAGAGATTAAAACGGCTTATGATCCAGAGTAGTTACCTTTATAAATTGTGTTGATTTTACATAGAGAGAACGTAATATATTTATTATGTTAATTGAAAAAGAAGATATCAAAACTGAATATCAGGACAACAAATCTAATCCTGGACTATCATTAAAAAACTTCATCAAGATTGCACCAAATGGGTTTGGTGATCCATATAATACTTATCCACACTCTATGACTTGGTTTCGTGATTATCTTTATGTAGGGACTACCCGGGCCAATCTTGCTAACAGAGGTCTACAGATTAGCAGTAGAACTCCCGAAAGGTTAGGAGAGATCTGGCCTGTGAAGATACCTGATAGCTGGCTTGATAACGATTTGCGCGCACAAATATGGCGTTACGAACCAATTACAGATAAATGGAGTAAGGTATTTACCTCACCAATGGTTCAGGGAATTGAAGGTTTTGATGTCCCATTAAGTTTAGGATTTCGTTGTATGACTTCGTTTCAGGGGCTAAGTGATTCTGCTCCAGCCCTTTATGTTCCTACATGGGGGACATACTGTTTACCCACAACATTTATGCTTAGGTCAGGTGATGGTATCAATTTCGAAGTAGTATCTGAACCAGGTACATCTATGCCCAATTATAGACTGTGGGGACTTAGAGGACTTGTTTCATTCAAAGGCCGTCTTTTTACTTCACCAGCCGCAGGTAAAGATCGGCATGAACCAAATGTTGCCGGGTTCACTGCTGTGCTGGTAAATGAAGATCCGGTTCGCGGAGGATGGAAATTGGCATGTGAGCCTTATTTAGGGGATCCTAATAATCTCTCTGTCTTTCAAATGGCTGTATTTAATGGATACTTGTACGCTGGCACACTAAATATAAATGAGGGGTATCAGGTTTGGAAGACCGATGCCAAAGGTGAAATGCCTTTCAAATGGAAAAAGATTCTTTCTCACGGTGCATACAGAGGAAAATTAAATCAGATTGCCATGACCTTGGTACCTTTTAAGGATTGTCTATATGTAGGAAGTGGTATTCAGCACGGGGGGTTTGATTTTGATAATAATCTTGGACCGGGTGCACCGGAACTGATCAGGATCAATCCTGATGATTCATGGGATCTTGTTGTTGGCGAACCCCGCATTACCCCTGATGGATTCAAGGTGCCTTTAAGTGGTCTGGGGCCGGGATTTGGAAACCCTTTTGCTGGTTATATCTGGTCTATGTGTGTACATGAAGGATGGTTGTATGCTGGTACATCTGTCTGGTCTGCCTTCTTGAGATATACAAAAACAAATAGCTGGCCGGAAGGATTACGCCATATCTTCACTCCTGAAAACATTGAAAGATTGTTACATAAATTTGGAGGCTGCGACCTCTGGCGAACACGAGATGGTTATAATTGGCTACCTGTAACGCAGAATGGTTTTGATAATTGTTTTAATATAGGATTCAGGAACATGGTCTCATCGCCATATGGTATTTTTGTTGGGGCAGCAAACTCGTTTGCACCTGAGGTGGCTGTTAGAAGAGTTGCTGGATGGAATTATGAGTATAATCCCAAGGGTGGCCTTGAGATCTGGTTAGGATCCCATGATCAAGCGAAAGGCAGGTCATCTAAATCTAATTATTTATATGATTCCTCGATCTGCCCGACAGAAGAGCATATTACAGATAATAATATTCTGAAAAGTGATAGAGACTCCTTAGAAAATATGGTTGACAGGTTTTATGGGTATAGCGGTTTCCAACACTTCGGTTATTGGAGGGTTGATATAAATAATACCATAATGGCGTGCGAAAACCTGATGGATGAGATATTGGCATTCATCTCTGAAAAGAAAGGAACTATCGTTGATATTGGTTGCGGGATAGGAGCGACGACCAAATACTTGCTGAAATTTTTTCCTTCTGATAGGGTTATGGGAATAACTGCAAACAAGACGGCATTAAAAGCCTGCCAGAGGAAAGCGACTGGAGTAAAGTTTATTTATAGAAAATTACCTGATCTGGATTTACCTGAAGAATCTTTTGATTCTGTTATCTGGGCAAAAGGCCACAATAGACTCGGTTCGAGACGTAAATTGCTTCTTGAAATTTTCGGGATATTAAAACCTGGTGGTCAACTGGTATCTTTTGACATCCTACGTCCTGATATTAAGAAATCTGGCATTTTGAAGAAGATGTGGGATAACCAGTATCAGATTAGAACCCCTGAGGAATACAGAGATCTCCTTGCTGAAACCGGTTTTAAGAATATTAGGATCTTTGATGTTACATCAGAATCTTTTGTAGGGTTCAGAAGGTATATTGAAAGATACTTCGGTTTGAAGAAATTGTCTGGAGAGATTGATATTGACACCCTGATGAATATAGAGTCATATCTGCTTATGGATGATCCACCGATTTCTAAGTGTCTATTGATTTCAGGTTACAAACCGGTGGAAGAACAGAAGAAGAGACTATAATCATGAAGAATATATTGCTTATTAACCCAAGATATGAGATGGAACTTAAGCGTATATCTGATGAAGAACATATCGATATCAAAGCAGACGCTACACCGCTCGGCTTAGCTACTGTGGCGGCTCTTACTCCTGATGAATTCCGAGTAGAAATTTGGGATGAATTTATCCGAGGATATATCGAAGAGACCAATTGCCACCACAAGTATGATCTGGTTGGAATTACTGGTTCAAGTGTATCTCTACTTCGTGCTATGGAGATATCAGATTTTTTTCGTCAAAAAGGCATCATAGTAGCAATTGGTGGACCAGGCGTTTCAGCTACTCCTGACCGGTTCCATGGATCTTTTGATATCTTATTTATTGGTGAGGCCGAACTAACATGGCCTCAGTTCCTGCGTGATTGGCAGGCTGGTGAATATCGATCAGAATATCGCCAGATTGAAAAACCGGATATCTCATTAAGTCCTATACCTAAATGGGAGAGTCTTATTCCTTATATTGATAAATATGCATTGGGAAGTATCCAGACTACCCGTGGCTGCCCTTATGATTGTGAATTTTGTGATGTGATCTACCTTAATGGACGGATTCAAAGGCATAAATCTATAAATAGAGTTTTGGAAGAAGTGAGGATCTTAGAGAGATTAGGCATGTCTGCAATATATTTTACTGATGATAATTTTGTTGCCGATCACCACTATTCAAAAGATCTGCTACGGACACTCATCCCCCTAAATAATTCCTTTGACCGACCAATGAGATATATTACTCAAGGTAGTATAGATGCCAGCAGGGATGAAGAATTGCTGAAACTCCTGGCAGATGCGAATCTGTTTGAGATTTGCATAGGGATAGAATCCCCAAACGTAGAATCTCTAAAAGAGATAGGCAAGTACAATAACTTAAAAGGAAATCTGGTTGAGGAACTCCATAAAATACAATCATACGGCATAGCGGTTCGTGGATCTCTGATCTGTGGTTTAGATCACGATGGAATCGATATTTTTGATAGGCAATATGAGTTAATCCAAAAATCATTTCTTCCTGCTGTTAACCCCAATATGCTTATTGCACCAATAGGAACTAGGCTATGGAGAAGATTACGGGGAGAAAACCGTGTATTAGATATATTTAAGATAACCAACAAGGTAACCAAACGGTTTATTACCAATGTAATACCAAAACGTATGACCCGCGTTCAACTTATGCAAGGATATCGAGATTTATATGCCCGGATATATAGCTGGGAGAGTTTTAAGGAACGTATGCTTGGTTTTGTCTCACTGAGTAATCGACCTCCAAAGGTACGTCTAACATCAGTCTCGTTACAGGAATTAACTAATCTTGGGGTTACTTTTCATCTTGATCCAGATGCATGCAAAGATATGAATGAGATTTTTAGATATACCGATCAAAAGGCACCTTATTTACTTAGAAGGGTAAAGGATTTGGTTATTCAATTCATTGTTCATTCTAAATCAGCTAATAATCTTATTCCAAAGCTCGATCAGCAGATCGAAATTGAGTCGTCTGGTAAGATTACATTTGAATTTGATAATCGCCCGATTACAGTACCTCAGGGATTCAGAAAGATTTATTCATCTATTTTCCCTGATGCATATCGGCATGTATACCTAAACCTTTGGGATAAGGGCAAGGTGAATGATGCCCTCATGGAGGTATTTGTGGAATTTCTCATTAAAGAAAGCGTCATTGAACAGATTGAAGAACATCATATGCCTTTATTAAATGAGATCATTGACAGGACTTGCGCCAGATTGAACGGCCAGAGATTTGAGGATTTTGTGTCCGTAAAAGATTCTGACCTACCAGTGCCTAAAGTTAAGCGGGTCCGCCTCGGAGAGGATGTACTCAATGGCGTGGAACAGGAGCTTTTAAAACTTAGCAAGGTATGATTATACTATAAGATATTTCTTGATTCTAAATATGGAGGTAAGGCAATGAAGAGGATTTTGCTCATTAACCCGAGATATGAAATGGAAACCCTGCGGGTAACTGATGAGGAACATATAGATGTAAAGGCCGACAATATGCCGCTTGGATTGGCAACAGTATCAGCCCTGACACCCAGCGATTTCCGGGTGGATATATGGGATGAATTTGTATTAGGACCGATAGAAAATAGTGAACATATACGTAAAAATAGGTATGACCTGGTAGGTGTAACCAGTTCAAGGGTATCGATCCTGCGGGGCAGGGAGATAGCGTCCTTTTTCCATCAGCAGGAGATCCCTGTAGCAATAGGTGGACCCGGGGTTTCAGGCAGTCCTGACCGGTGCCGTAAATATTTTGATATCCTTTTTATTGGTGAGGCAGAACTTATCTGGCCTCAGTTTCTACGCGACTGGCAGGCCGGCCATTACCGGGCAGAATACCGGCAGATCGAAAAACCTGATATATCATTGAGTCCTGTTCCTAAATGGGACAGTCTAGTGTGTGATGTAAACGAGTATGCCATGGGAGGTGTACAGACTACCCGTGGGTGCCCCTATGACTGCGAGTTCTGCGATGTAGTCTACCTTAATGGACGGCAGCAGCGGCACAAATCGGTTGACCGGGTTCTTGAGGAAGTGAGGCTCCTTGAGAAACTGGGCGTCTCAACTGTGTATTTTGCAGATGACAATCTGGTAGGGGATCACCGTTACACAAAAGACCTGTTGCGGGCACTTATCCAGATGAATAACTCCTTTACCAAACCTTTGAGATATGCAACTCAGGCGAGTATAGATGCCAGCAGGGATGAAGAATTGCTGGAACTTCTGGCAGATGCAAATTTCTATGAAATGCTCATAGGTATTGAATCGACTAATCCCGAATCACTGAAGGAAATAGGCAAATATAACAACCTCAAGGGGAACCTTGTCGAGGAGGTTCGTAAGATCCTTTCTTACGGTATATCTGTCCGGGCTGCGCTGATCGGCGGCATGGACCATGATAAAGCCGATATATTTGATAAACATTATGACTTTATCCAGCAGTCATGTGTACCGTCGGTCTCGTTACACATGCTTAACGCGCCCATCGGCACAAGGTTATGGAGGAGACTGCGTGAAGAGGGCAGAGTAATAGACATATTCAATATAACCGACAAGGTTACGCGTCGTATAATCAGCAATGTGATACCAAAGGGGATGAGCCGGATCGAACTTATGCAGGGATTCCGGGAAATGTATTCCAGGGTGTTCAGTTGGGAGAGTTTCAGGGAACGAATGATCGGGTTTGTTTGCCTTTCAAACCGTCCTTTGAGGGTCCCCCAGGATGAGGTCTCTGCTGAGGAGTTGATGAAATTGGGCTCTTCCATGGGTCTTGATCCCGACGCATGTACTGCAATGAATGATATCTTTGAATATACCGCCTGGAAAGCCCCTTATCTTCTGGCAAGGGTAAAACAACTTGTCATTCAGTTTGTGAGATATTCTCAGTCAGCCCGTAATCTTATACCAGTGCTGAATGAACAAATAGAACTTGAATCATCCGGCCGGATGACTTTTGAACTCGATAACCGTCCTGTTACGGTCCCGGCGGGTTTTGAGAAGGCATATAAAGAAGTTTTCCCTGATATTTATCGCAGGTTGCACCTTAATCTTGCTGACAGGAATAAAATCCCCGAGGCTTTGATGGAGGTATTTGTGGAATTCCTTGTGAAAGAAGAGGGCTTCAGCCAGTTTGAAAAATATCATTATCTCCTGCTTAATGAAATCGTATACAGGACCTGTGCGAGATTTAATGGTCAAAAGCTGGAAGAGTTTGTTCCAGTGGATAAATCTGATAAGACTGTGCCTGATACCGGGAAGCTGAGACTTCATGAAGAGGTGCTTAAAGGCGTGGAGCAGGAACTTATTAAGCTTGTCCAGACAAAGACGGCATGAGCTACTCAGTCTGCTCTAAAATTCAGCAGGATGAATGGAGGAATACTTGAGAAATATATTACTGATTAACCCGAAATACGAGTTGGAAATCAGATGGATTGCCGACGAAAAGGAAATTGGGGTTAGGGCCGACTATTTTCCGCTTGGCCTGGCTACTGTGGCGGCACTCACCCCGGAAGAGTTCCATGTCGATATCTGGGATGAACTCGTCAGGGGCCAGATAGAGGAGGCTCAGTTGGATCGCGAGTACGACCTGATTGGGGTCACCAGTCACAGTGCCAATCTTGGTCGTGCACTGAAGATCGGATGTTTTTTCCGTCAAAAGGGACTCCTCACTGTAGTCGGTGGCCCCGGCGTGACATCTAACCCCGACAGGTGCCGTAATAACTTTGACATTCTCTTCATCGGAGAAGCTGAGGTGATCTGGCCGTGCTTTTTAAAGGACTGGCAGTCCGGCGGTCATCTGTCTGAATACCGGCAAATTGAAAAACCTGATATTTCATTAAGTCCTGTACCCAAATGGGATAGCATCGCGAGGGACGTGAGGAAGTATGCCATGGGTACCGTCCAGACAACGCGGGGGTGCCCGAACGATTGCGAGTTTTGTGACGTCATCTACCTAAATGGACGACTACAGAGGCATAAACCTATTGATCAAATACTTAAAGAGGTGCAAGCCTTGGAACGATTAGGGATGAGGAGCATATCTTTTAATGATGATAATTTTACAGTTGACCACCGCTGGTCCAAGGAGGTATTGCGGGCGCTCATCCCCATGAATAACGCCTTTCCGGAGCCCTTAAGGTACATGTCTCAGCTAAGCATTGATGTAGCCCGGGATAATGAATTGCTGGAACTCCTGGCAGATGCAAATTTTTATCAAGTGCTTATTGGCATTGAGACTCCGAATAGAGAGTCTCTTAAAGAGACTGGCAAATATGGCAACCTGAGGGGAGACATGCTTACGGAGGTACACAAGGTGCTCTCCTACGGCATCGTTGTACGGGGGGCCATGATTGTTGGCTTCGATAATGATGATACCGACATCTTTGATCGACAATACGAGTTCATCCAGAAGGCCTGTCTGCCTTCCATCTCGCTGCACATGCTAAACGCACCCGTAGGAACTAGATTGTGGAGGCGACTGCGCGGAGAGGGCCGGGTGATAGACGCGTTCAGTATTGCGGACAATTCCACCCAGAGGCTTTTCAATAATATCATCCCAAAGCGTATGAGTCGCGTGGAACTTATGCAGGGGTTCCGAGATTTGTATGCAAATGTATTCACATGGGAAAGTTTTAAAGAGCGTATGTTCGGCTTCGTTTCATTGGCCAATCGCTCTCTCAACGTTCCACAGAAAACCGAGTCCATCCATAAATTGCTCAGTTTGGGACCCAGTCTGAATCTTAATGAAGAGGCTTGCGAGGCCATGGAGGAGATTTTCACGTACACAGAGAGGAAAGCTCCCTATCTGCTTGGAAGGGTAAAGGAGTTAGTAGTTCAATTCATTCGGTATCGTGCATCCGTTCACGATTTTCTTCCGGGATTGGAACGCCAAATCTGGCTTGAGTCTTCTGGCAAGCTCACCTTTGCACTGGACAACCGTCCGGTGACGATTCCTCAAGGTTTTCGAGATGCATATAGATCGCTTTTCCCTGATCTCCACCGACGTGTCTATCTGAGCCTGTCCGACAAGGGCAAGGCGCCTCAAGCCTTGGTGGAAATCCTCGTGGAATTCCTAGTGCATGATGAGGGTATCAGAAAAATGGAAGAATACCATATCTCCCTGCTTAACGAGATTGCCGACAGGACCTGCGCGGGGATGAACGGGCAAAGGCATGGAGATTATGTGCCCGCCGATCCCGCTAGCACGCCAGTGCCGGATACTAAGAGGTTTCGTTTACATGACGATATCCTGAAAAGTGTGGAGCAGGAGCTTATAAAACTCGCACAGGCAAGAACGGGAACGCTGTAACATGAGCGATTATGTTCCGAAAATAAAAAGCCTGGGCCAAGGAGAACAGGCACGACTAATTGCTGCGCAGGCCTATTTTTCAGAAGGAGATTATGATAAGGCTGTTATTGAATGTCAGGCAGCCATACAGATTAACACCAGATTTGCCTCTGCCCATCTGTTGCTTGGCAAGATTCACTCTAAAGAAGGAAGATATAAGGAGGCTGTTGAGGCATGTAATACTGCCATCAGTCTGGACTCCACATTGGCTGGAGCCTATCAGTTATTAGGCTACCTGTATGCGGAGCAAGGCCGATATGCTGAAGCTGTAGAGGCGTATACCTCGGCATTGAGTCTGGATCCGCAAAATGCCATTATTAATCTGATGCTGGGGAATATCTACTTTGGGCAGAAACAATATGAAAACGCCATTGCTGCATACCGGGAGGCTTTAAAGAATAATCCTCAACTGGCAATGGCCCATTATAAACTGGCTAATATTCTGCTTCTGCAGGACAAAGAAAAAGAAGCGATTGCAGAGGTTAAGACTGCTTTAAAACTAAATCCTCTCTTGCCCCACTCTCACCTGGTATTGGGAGATATTTACTTTGCCCATAAAGACTATTCTGTAGCACTGGTTGAATATCGCGACGCAGTACGCATTAATCCACAGATTGCCGAGGCACATTATAAGATAGCCGAGACCTTTATTAATATGAAACGATATCATGAGGCTATCTTATCATTGCGTATTGCTTTAATAATCAATCCTAAATCTCCTGAATTTTATTATCTGTTGGGGAATATATATTTTTATCAGAAGCAATTCGATATAGCCATTACCCATTACCGTTCAGCACTCTCCATTAATCCACAACTGGCTAAAGCCCATGCTGATATAGGTGATGCCTATGCTGTGCAAGGGAGATTAACAGAGGCAGTCATAGAATACCAGACTGCTGTTAAATTGGCAAAGATCAAATGCGATACTGGTCTACACTACTGTGAACATGGGCAATACAAAGAAGCTATTGCCGAGTATCGCAAAGCCCTCAACATGGATCCAGAATTGATTGTGTTAGATAACCGGATATCTGGAATGGATCAGTACGGTAACCGTAGGAGGCAGAAAAGGTTCTGGTTCAGGTTTCCTGCGGATCTTTTTGATGATGCCGGTATCTGTTATAGAGTGACGATACTGAACGTCTCTGAAAAGGGTGTTCTGGTCGAGAGTTCTGAAGAAATAAAGATCGGTACGGAAGTGGTGGGCAAGGTAAAGGTGAAGCAGGATGGCCAGGTGATACAGATCAAAGGCAAGGTTGTAAGGCTGGAAAAAAAGAAGGCCGGAAACGATTATCAATTTGGCATTGAATTGTATTCAGGAGAAGAGGTTGGGAATAATGTCTGGCAGGACCTGCTGGCTATGTAAGCTCGGAGGGGGCATTGTCACCCTTACTAGGTTCCTCTGCTGGTTTCAAAAAAAAGAAAGGGAGGAAAAAATGGGAATACTGTATGGATGGTTATTTTTGATATTCTTTATAGGAAATGCTGTTGCGGCCGATCTGCCGGGCAAGTGGATTGGACCAAAAGGTGGGGTAATGATATGTGGTGAAAAGGAATGTAAGATTACAGAAGGCAAGGCATCTGGTTTTGTAATCCTCGAGGATATTGAGGTGAAGGATGGCAAGGGTAAGGCAAAGATGTATATTAAAGATCAGTGGGTGGATATGAATTTGGAGATTGCCGATAAGGAGATGACCTTCATCGGTCCCGGAAGGGGCAAATTTTCTTGGAAGCGTGTGGAATAGCTTGCTCCCTGTCAGGCTAATTCTTTCATCTTTTTGTATCTCCCCAGAACACACATATGAGAAAGGGTATTAATGTCAAGGCCTAAATTTTATAAAGACTGTATGGGCCGATTTTGGATATCTTTTACTCATATAGTGATTTTGATGTTCTTGGAATTTGCGTGGACCTCAGCCACGGGCCATGCAGGGGTTTTATCGCTTCGCGAGGCGCGCGAAGAGGCGCTTCGAGCGAATCTTAATCTTAATATAGCCCGAGAGAAGGTTGCCGAGGCCCAGTCCACAAAGAATGATAGGTATACCAAGCTATTCCCTTTGTTCAGTACCCAGGGTGATGCAACACATACAGGCCAGAAACCAAGGGTAAAGCTCAAGACAGGTGACTTCGGAACATTACCTTTTATCGGTCCAATTCCATCACAGGATATATCAGCTATTGTGGGAAAAAGGGACACCTTTTCTGCGACCCTTCAATTAGAACAACCGGTTTTTGAAGGGGGGAGGGTATATTTTTCCTATCTTTCGTCGAAATCACACGAGGATGTTACCCTGTGGGATGAGAAACAGGTTGTACAGGATGTCCTAGTCGCTGTTGAGCAGGCTTATCTTAACCTGCTGAAGACTGAAGAGATAAAGGGGCTTTCCTTGCAGCATCTTGACAATATAAAGGCGCACCTGAAGGACATGGAACTCAAATATAAAGAAGGGCGTGTCGCTTTAAATGATCTCCTAAAGGTAAAAGTCGAGGTGGAACGGGCAAATGAAGATGTTATAAAAGCTGAGAATGACCTCCAGATTGCCAAAGGAGAGCTCAATCTAGTCCTGAACCATTCCTTCGATCAACCTGTTGAGGTTACGCCGGTTGAGGATCCCACTCCAGTTTCAATCAACGTGCATGAGGCTGAAGAATTGGCGCGCCTAAACCGTCCTGCTATTAAAAGCGCTTATGAAAGCAGGGAGGAGGCCCTATTAAGAACACGGGTTGCAGAGGCTGACTACTATCCAGGCTTCAAGTTTATGGCCCAGTATAACCGTCAAACAGAAGAACCGAACACACCGGCGGAAGATTGGACTGTTATGATGATTATGGATTATACATTATGGGAGTGGGGTGGGACGAGTCAAAGGGTCCATGCCGCAAGATCGGTTGAACGGCAGAGGGGATATAATGCGAAGTTAATAGAGAAGCGGATTATCGCAGATGTATGGGAGGCATGGCTTCAAATCCAAAAGGCCGATAAGAGCATAGAGGTTGCCAAACAGGCCCTGATTCAGGCCGATGAGAACCTGCGTATCGTCCGGTTCGGTTTTGCTCATGGCGCAAAGACCTCATCCGATGTTCTGGATGCTGAAGAGCTGCACGCGAAGACGAGTTTAGAGCATGTATCTGCAAAATACGATGCCTATCTGGCAAGGGTACTATTCCGATATGCAATAGGCCAAATGTCGGTGGAGAATAACCAGCCGTGAGTCATTTGTCTTCTATGCCGGCCCTCCGGGACGATCTGGAGGTTATTCCCAGAAGAGATAAGGACGGCTCTTTTCGTTATCTTGTCAAGGATCCTGCCACCAAAGAGGTATTCGATCTTGGAGAGAATGATTATTTTCTCTGTACTCAATTTGACGGCCAAAGTGCGCTTCCTGATATCCGTACCCGGTTTGAGAGCCGGTTTAATATCCCTATTGATACAGAACAGATGGATGCCTTTGTCCGCCTCCTTGGGCAGGAAGGGCTTCTGGCCGGATATAAGACCAGGCCGCCGTCTGTATGGAATTTATTACAATTTCAAGATCCCGAGAACTGGAAAAAATGGAAGCTCTTTGATCCAGGCGCTCTCACAGCTTGGCTGGCTAAGCGCCTCTGGTGGGTCTATACCCGGACTTTTGTAATAGCATCCATTGTCTTTTTTCTTCTTGCAGTTGGTACCTTCTTCAATAATTTCCATGCATTCATTAAAGATTTTGAAACCCTATTTAGGCCATTGAATATATTTCTGCTTATTCCAGTGTACTACTTCTGTATCACTATTCCTGGCGTACTCTCACGGGGAGTGACCAGCGCTAACTATGGCGGCCATGCAAACGAATTCGGGATATGGTTGATATTTGATGTCTGGCCAAGTTTTTATTGCTGGGTTGATTTTGCGAATATCCAAAGAAAATACCAGCGGAATCTGATTCTTTCTAGCGCGATTTTGTATGATCTTCTAATTACAAGTATTGGTATGCTTATATGGAGACTATCTTCACCCGGCATCCTCCTTCACACATTTGGTCTTATCCTTGCGTTTGACGGCCCATTCGATCTACTCACAAGGATCAATCCTCTATGGCCCACTGATGTTTATTTTATTATGGTCCAGTGGCTCGAGTTCCCCCTATTTAGAAAACGCGCTATATCAGTCGCCAATGCCTGGCTTTTCCGACGTCCTATGCCAGAGCCTCTTACAACCAGGGATAGAAGTATATTTAAATGGTATGGATTGCTGACCGCAGGCACGACATTTCCAAGTTTTGCAATTTTAGTATATTTTTTGAGTGAGACGCTAATCGAATACCTTGCGGGAGCTGGGGCATTGATTGTTCTGTTTTTTTTAACGGTTAAATACCGTAAGGCATTGGCACATGTATTTAAACGAATGAAGGAGCCTATAATAGTGAAAGACTCAAAACCAAAAAAAAGGATATTGCGCCATGTTCTGATCGGAGGAACGGTTCTCATCATCATGTTTATCCCTTATCCATATGAACCCGGAGGTCCTTTTAAATTCCTTCCGATCCACCAGGTTGAAGTTCATACCCAGGTATCCGGGGAGATTAAGCAGGTCCTGGTCAAGGAAGGTGATCTTGTAAAAGAGGGCCAAGTCTTAACATTGCTGGATACGCGGGAACACCAGAAGAATCTGGATGTAACGCAAGCTGACCTGGATAAGGCAAGGGCAGATCTGGAGCGACTTGAGGCCGGACCGAAACCTGAGGAAGTTGAAAAGGCCAGGCAGGAACTAGAAAACGCGAAAACCCATTATGAGTACAGCGAACGCGAGGCCAAGAGACTAGAGGTCTTGTACAAAGGTGGCGCGGTTGCACAGGAGGAATATGAAAAAGCAGCCAAGACAGCCGCGGTAGACGCTAAAAATGTAGAAGTAGCAAAGGCCAACCTGGATCTCGTAAAGAGCGGGGCACGGCCTGAGGAGCTAGAGGCGCAGCGCGCTGTAGTCCATGACCTGGAAGTGAGATTGAAATATTTTCAGGAGAATCTCTCTCTCACTAGACTGGTAAGTCCGATTTCCGGCAAAGTTGCAACCCCTTATATGGAAACGAAGGTAGGTCAAATTCTAAAGGAGAATGACCTACTGGCAGTTATTCATGATTTGCAGAAGATCCAGGCTGAGATTCAAATTCCGGAACCTGACATCGATGAGGTCAAACTCGGGGCCAGGGCGAAGATAAGGCTGTGGGCTGATCCGACTGAATTTTATTATGGCGATGTTGTTTCCATAGCCCCGAAGGCCGATGAGACACCGAATGGGAAAATAGTCCGTGTCGTGGTAGAGATCCCCAACCCCTTTTTTTTGTTAAAACCTGATATGACGGGTGAAGCCAAGATTGAGGGAGAATGGAAACCACTAATTGTCGCTTTCACACGCGCGATTGTTCGTTTCGTCATGGTTGAAGTCTGGTCATGGCTTCCTTAGGTTCAAGACCTTCCTATGCATCGGCATCCGGTACTTCCATTTTTTAGAATCTTAACCCAAATAATGCATTTCAAGAAGACATACACGTAGAACTATAACTATTAAGTTGTAAAGTTTCGACATGGGAATATGGGGATACTTGTTCATGCTCACTAATTAAGTAACTTTTTGGTATAGTAAAAATTAACCAAAGGAGGCCTGTTATGCATTATAAATATCAAATTATTCTTGGTAATATTTTTTTCATCAGAATGTGCAAATTTAAGATGGGATTTGCCTATACAATTGGAAGGAGTGTAATATGAGAAAAACTTTACTTCAAGTATTTATGATCTGTGGGATTATACTTTGGTTATGCAATCAGGCATTGCCGGATACGGCGTCTGATCTTATCGAAGACCACACGTCTGCTGGCGTACCAGACGTTGAGACGGACGCTACTTCCAGATTTCATGGCATCCTCGGCGGTGGCCTGTTAAATTTCACGAAGATCGTCGGCGACAGCGATAGCCGAAATTTACCGCTCCCTTTAATCGTCATAACATACGATGACTGGCTATATTGGAGTTTTATCGGTGGTGGATTGTGGCTGCTACAGTCCAGTGATCGATTGGCAAAGATGGGGGTTGGCATTAAAATACACCCTGGTTGGAAGAATGACAATGATCAGATTCTTGTGGGTATGGCTGATCGCAAAACCTCTCTCGACGGATACTTGAACGCCTTATTGAAGACACCTGTAGCCAATATTACGGCGAGTCTTTACCAAGATATAGGCAATGTCAGTCGGGGAATGTCTGCAACAATTAGGTTTTCGCACAATTTTTGGGTCAGCCCGAGATTCAGATTGACTCCCAGTGCAGGTGCCGAATGGCAGAGTGACAAGAATGTAAACTATTATTATGGTGTACGACCCTCCGAAGCCACAATCGATAGACCTGCATATGAAGGTACCGATACGACTAATTTAGGAGCTGGTTTAGGGGTTAACTATAGGGTCGGAAGAAACGGGTCATTGTTGGGGAACATCAATGCTACGCGTCTTGGGAGCGGCATTACGAACAGCCCCATTGTGAATCGGGATGTCTCAACATTCTTCTTCATCGGGGCTGGCTTGAATTTCTAAACCATTTTCCCCCAAGGTCAGGATTTCGAGCCGCAATAGTCGAAACAATTATTATCCCAGAAAATGCAATAGCATTTTCTGACAATCCAGCTTGCTTCTATACCGGTACAGTGTGCGGAGTTATTAAGCAGGAGCTTTTGGGGTCAACATGACATTAAGTAGCAATTCTAAGTGCATGATAATAGGTCTAGATGGAGTGTCTCACTCGCTGTTGACCGAATATGTTATTATGGGTTATCTTCCAAACCTTAAGGCAATCTTGGCGCAGGGCTTCACATTGCATCAGATGGATGCATCGATTCCGGATGTCTCATCAACGTCATGGACATCCTTCATGACAGGGGTGAATCCCGGAGAGCATGGGATATTTGGCTTTATGGATCTCCGGCCCGGGAGCTACAAGATCTTTTTCCCGTCCTCCAAGGATATCCAGGCCCCGACGATCTGGGATATCATGGGGGGGACAGTCAATAACAGGAACTCTGCCTTATACGGAAAATATAAGACCAGCATAAATAACCGCCTGAGATCCATTGTCCTGAATATCCCCCAGACCTACCCTGCGGCCCCAATGAACGGCATACTGACAGCAGGATTTGTATGTCCCAACCTGAAGAAAGGCACATATCCTGAGTATGCATACAACTATTTGGAGTCTATAGGTTATCTTCCTGATGTGGATGCCGCAAAGGCGGCAGAAGAACCTGAGCTTTTTTTAAAGGAGGTATTTTCCGCTCTGGAGAAGAGGGCGTTGGCATACGATTATTTTATTGATAATGAGTCGTGGGATCTGTTTATCGGGGTTATTACCGAGACGGACCGCCTCCACCATTTCTTCTTTGATGCCGCAAGAGACCCGGGGCACAAATACCATAATCTTTTTGTGTCCTTTTATGAAAGGATTGATGAGATAATAGGAAGGCTTTTTACCCGTTTTATGGAGAAAACAGGCGGCAGGGGACTTTTTATGACGATGTCGGATCATGGATTCACTGTTATAAGACAGGAGGTCTATGTCAATTCCCTACTGAGAGATGGGGGTTTCTTAAAGATAAATAAGCAGAAGGAATATTTTGAACAGATAGACACAGGGACTAAGGCCTTTTGCATGGACCCTGCCAGGATCTATGTAAACCTGGAGGGAAGGTTCCCCGGAGGTCCTGTATCACTATCGGGGAAAAAAGATGTCATAAAGGAATTAAAAGACTTATTTGCATCGATTGAAGATAGTGATGGGAATGTGGTAATAAAGTCCATATATGATAATGGAGAGATCTACAAGGGGCCTTCGAGCGATAAAGGGCCGGACCTTGTATGTCTTTCAAATGACGGGTATGATCTGAAAGGCACCTTGAAAAAGGAGGAGGTCTTTGGTAAAGGGCAATTTACAGGGATGCATACCCAATATGATGCCCATTGTATCCTGCCCGGCAATATAGAGATGGGCAGCCGGCTCCACATAGAAAATCTGGCAGGAATTATCCTGAACTATTTTTCAAAGGAGTGCCTATGGAACACCTAACCATCCTGGAAAACAAGTCTATCTTTATTATCAGAGAGGCCTATAATAGATTCAAGGATATAGCGATGCTCTGGTCGGTAGGGAAGGATTCAACAACCCTCCTCTGGCTTTGCCGGAAGGCCTTTTTCGGCCAAATCCCCTTTCCGGTTATTCATATCGATACAACTTACAAGTTCCCTGAGATGTACAGGTTCAGGGATGAATACGCTAAGAAATGGGGACTTAATCTTATAATCGGGAGGAATGAGGGGCAGATAGAGGCAGCCATGGGACCTGGCAAGGGGTCTAAACTCGACTGCTGTAATGAGTTGAAGACAAATGCCTTAAAGCAGACGATAAGTCAATATGGTTTTAAGGCACTCCTCCTAGGTATACGCAGGGACGAGCATGGTATACGCGCAAAGGAGAGGGTCTTCTCTCCGAGGGATGAGAACTTCAAATGGGATTATGAAAACCAGCCGGCAGAGCTGTGGGACCAGTATAAATCAACAGCTGCCGAGGACAACCACTTCAGGGTCCATCCGATCCTGCATATGACAGAACTGGATATCTGGAGATACATAAAGAGAGAGAATATTCCCATGTCAGAACTATATTTCAGTAAAGAGGGGAAGAGGTACAGGAGCATAGGGTGCGCTCCCTGCTGCAGCCCGATAGAATCTAATGCCTCAAGTGTTGATGAGATAATAAGTGAACTGGAGGCGGGCAACACCTCAGAGCGTGCAGGAAGGGCGCAGGATAAGGAAGATGCCTACACCATGCAGAAACTGCGCTCGCTCGGGTATATGTAGGAGGCGGTAATGGAAGAGAGGTCATTGCATATAGTAATTGTCGGCCATGTAGACCATGGCAAGTCTACCCTTGTCGGGAGGCTCATCTATGATACAGGGTCTTTACCGCCTGAGAAACTTGAAGAGATTAAAAAGGCATCGGAATCGCAGGGCAGGGAACTCGAGTTTGCATACATTATGGACAACCTTGAAGAGGAGCGCAAAAAAGGTATAACAATTGACATCGCCCATACGTTTTTTATGACAAAAAAGAGGAGATACGTCATTATCGATGCGCCGGGGCATAAGGAATTCTTAAAAAATATGATAAGCGGTACATCCCAGGCAGAGGCTGCACTTCTGCTCATTGATATAAGCCAGGGGATACAGGAGCAGACGAGAAGGCACTGCTACATCCTGAGCCTTCTGGGTGTCAGGCAGATAGCGGTGCTGGTCAATAAGATGGATCTTGCAGGATACAGGGAGGATGCCTTCAATGAAATCAGAAATGAAATTGAGATCCTGCTCAAAGGTCTTAAGATAATCCCCTCCTATATCATACCTGTCTCTGCAAGCAAGGGGGAGAATGTTGCCCTCCGGAGCGAAAGACTCACCTGGTATAAGGGGCCTACCATACTTGAAGCGCTCGATAACTTTGATACCCTTAAGATCGAGGATAGGGGCTTAAGATTCGCGGTGCAGGATCTATATACCGTAGAAGGAGAACCGGTAGCAGTCGGACGCGTAGAGGCGGGGATCTTGCGGAAGGGGCAAGAGGTCTTTGTATTACCGGAAAAAAGGAAGGCAAGGATAACAAAGATTAAAAAATATTTGGAAGAGGACATGCCTTTTGCAACAACCGGAGACTGTATCGGCATACGCATTGAAGGCCCTGGGCTTAAAAGGGGGCAGATACTCTCCGATAAGATCTTGTCGGCCATTACTGATTCGATCCATGCCAACATATTCTGGATGGTCGATAAGGAATACCGTTTGGGTACGCCTGTCACCTTCCGGTGTACTACGCAGGAGGTTAAGGGGAGCATCACGAAAATCTATAAAAGATTTGATCCTGCATCAATAGCGGTTGTGGAAAATGACGCGAGTACGATTAAGCCTGCTGAGGTAGCTGAGGTTGAAATATGCCTTGAGGCGATGGTTACAGTAGATAATTTCTCCGAGGTACCTGAGTTAGGGCGTTTTGTGCTTGAACACGCCGGCTATCCTGTTGCCGGCGGTATAATCGTTTAATATAAAGAGATCAAGGAGGATAATTTGCGCGTACTTATTACTGGCGGTGCAGGTTTTATAGGGTCACACCTATGTGACAGACTCCTTTCTGAAGGGCATGATGTAATCTGCATGGATAATCTCCTGACAGGTTCAGTTAAAAATATCGATCATATACGGCATCCCGGATTCCAGTTCTTCCAATATGATGTCACAAACTATATCTATGTTGAGGGTAGGCTGGATTATATACTCCACTTTGCGTCTCCTGCCAGCCCTATAGACTACCTCGAACACCCCATACATACCCTGAAGGTAGGTTCACTCGGTACCCATAAGGCCCTTGGTCTTGCAAAGGAGAAGGGGGCAAGGTTTTTTCTGGCGTCGACGTCAGAGGTCTATGGCGACCCCCTGGTACACCCTCAGAAGGAAGACTACTGGGGAAATGTAAATCCAATTGGTCCGAGAGGGGTTTATGATGAGGCGAAGAGATTTTCCGAGGCGATGACCATGGCGTATCACAGGTACCATAAATTGGATACAAGGATCGTAAGGATATTCAACACCTATGGACCTAGGATGAGGAGTCACGATGGCAGGGCGATACCGGAATTTATGAACCAGGCCCTTGCCGGTAAGGATATTACGGTTTTTGGAGATGGTTCGCAGACACGGAGTTTCTGCTATATCTCGGATCTGGTTGAGGGGATCTACAGACTGATGATGTCTAATGAGAATATGCCTGTCAATATCGGGAACCCGGAAGAGATGACTATACTCGATATGGCAAAAAAGATAATAAAGCTTACGGGAAGCAGGAGTAGGATTGTATTCAGGGATCTTCCCGTAGATGATCCCAGGGTAAGGCAGCCTGATATCACAAAGGCAAAGGCCCTTTTTGGTTGGGAACCTAAGGTAGCCCTTGAAGAGGGATTAAAGAAGACAATAGAATTTTTCCGAAATGCGCAATAGTCTCAGAGCTGAGACTCTGCCCCTTTCCGGTCTATTCCGGACATTGAAATTGTACCCCTTCTATGTCAGGTCTTATGTTGATGATTCTTTTGTCTGTCCTGGGAGAGATAGTGCCGGATCTTTTGATCTCCTCGATGATTACATCTGTTAGGAGCCTGTGCGATTTAAATTCCTTGCTCTCTAACATGTTATATCCATCCTCACCACCCCTCTTTACAATAAAATCTATGGTAGCCAGATGATAGATCTTGTCCGGCCTTAATTTCTTTCCTTGAATACTGACATCTTTAATCCTGCTGCCGGGCGGGTGTGATGGATTAAAGGAAAAGGCGATGCCTGAGATTTGAGGAAAGCGTCCCTCCATTCCCTCCCACCGTGAGACGCCATTCTCCAATGCCTCAAGGATAATTTTCCCGGTAATCTCAATGCTGACTACCCTGTTATTAAAGGGGTGGATGGTATAGACATCAGCCAGCGTTATGGGCCCCTTTTCAATAATCCTGTCGTCCCTTAATCCCCCGCTATTTATTATTGCGATATCTGCATTGGCCTCAAGCCTCACAAGATCGGCGATATAGTCCCCAAGGTTTGTCTCCCTTGATCTAAGCGCAAGCTCCCTTGCATCAAGTTCAATCTCAGTAGACCCTATCTTTCTCTTTAGTTCTGCTGCCTGGGCCTCGTAGGCATTCACAACCTCTGATATCAGTGTGTCCGGGCGTATGTTCTCGCCTACAGGGATCAGTTCTGAATCTGCAAGCACGTTTGGACCATTTTTATCTCCCTTTATCACAAGCCTTGCCTTTCCCAGGTATCTTGCATCAGAGCCTGTCTTCGTGATCATGGAGCCATTCACATTTACATTTATAGGTTCATGCTCATGTCCCCCCAGGATCAGGTCTATCCCTGGATTTCTCTTTGTAATGCATTGATCAACAGGAAGTGTCAGGTGCGTGACCCCGATTATCACCTCTGCCCCGGCATTCTTAAGCAGACTAACGGTCTTTCCAGCGATATCAACCGGGTCATTAAAATGGATCCTTCCATTGTATTGAGGACATTCAATATCACCTTTCCCTACTGTGAGGCCAAAGAAACCTATCTTAATTCCATTGATCTCCTTTATCTCAAAGGGTTTTATCCCTCGCTTAAAGACAGCTGAATCCGGAGGAAAATCTATATTTGAAGATATCCAGGTAAATCTTGATTCAGAGACCCTCTTTTCAAGCTCCATGCATCCGAAGTCAAACTCGTGGTTCCCAAAGGTCGCCATATCCAGTCCTATAAGATTGAGGAGATGAATCATGTGCCTTCCCTTTAATCCGCTTTTCCAGGATAGCAGAGAAGGGGAGATCATGTCTCCTGCATGGATTATCAGCAGATCTTCGGACTCTTTCCGGATATTGTCTATAAGTGTCTTTAACCTTGGCAGTCCGCCCATCATATTTATTCTGGTTGTACCATCGCCGGCTATTTCCCTGGTTTCAACAGGTGATATCTGATAGACATCATTCAAATGGAGGATGGTAAGATTGACGGAGGTTTTCTGTCCCTGGTCAATTGAAGTGCCAAAGGCGTAGGAGGACAAAGAGAATATTGACAATGACGATATCAGGATAAATAGCATGCTGCGTCTCATAATAGTCTTTTATTCCTCATTATCATCTTTGTCAAGTAGTTTGGTGGGGGGTGTCGGTAGCATATGAAATGTCCGCCTCTTGTAGCAAGTGAAATGTCCGCTTAGC
>CAYZUL010000021.1:0-23920 GCA_964481895.1 uncultured Nitrospirota bacterium
AGCCCCGTTACTCTGCGCCCCAGGGTTTCCCCTGGTTTGCTCTGAGCAAAGGATTTAATTTATTTTAAAGAAAATCTATGTTCTTAGCATTCAATTAGTATGCCATCCCATGCTCAATAATAATTTATTAGAAATAACAATGGAAAATGAACATCTAGTATCCATAAAGGAAGTTTCTCTATGTAGAGGCTTACCTAATATTATGACAAATTTTGTTACTTTCGCAGACTGTTGAAAAAGACCCTATTTGTCATTACGAGAAGCGATTTTTGCGACGAAGTAATCTCTAACCCATTGATTTATATAGAAGCGAGATTGCTTCACTTTGCTCGCAATGACCAACAATTGAGTTTTTCAACAGCCTGCTAGGTCTCAACTCAACCAGCTTCCACCTCCACTGCGGAGATTTAATTTACGATCTCTATTTTCTGGGCATTTAGGAATACGCAAGATGTGTACCAAAAAGACTTGTTTTAAGAGGAATAGCACAATCATGCTGATATTAAAAGGTTTTCTTACTAAATGGTGGAGAAGGAATGGTCCAAAGATAATGAGTAGTTGCCCTGGGAGTATGTAATTTTTACAACCTTGGGTACCATACTTAAAATAATATATGGCTTAAAGGCGTAGACATCCTCTCCTTAAATGGTATCCGGCAGGTAACTCTGTAATTTTTACAAAATCCTCTTGACAGGATTCCTAAAAGATAGTAGTTATACGGTTGCTGGCAGAACGGGGTCATTATTGAGTCTACTATGACTGTTTTTAGAAAAATTCTAAGTGGATATCTGCTCCTGATTTTTTTTGGAGTCATTATAGGTCTTTTGGGAACCTATTATGTTTACCGGCTTAATCAGATTACCCAATCCATTCTTGTCCGAGACATTCCATCTAAGCAGCTAGTGACCCAACTAATGGATATCTTTCTTTCGCAGATACGATATGAGCGTCAGTATAGGATCCTGAAGGATGCAGAGTTTGTAAGGTTTTTTGACGAGTTGGGTCAACGTTTCGAGAAGATGCTAAATGAGATAGAAGGGATGGCGACAGATCGGAGCCAGAAACAGCATGTGGCTCTGGTTCGGGATCTCCATCAGCAATATTCTCAGTTATTCCACCAGCAGGCCAACGGGACGCCAAAACTTCTCTCCAGTTCGGTTCAACAAGACGAGCAGCAAAAGGTTCTTTTTAATGAAATAACCAGGACTCTTCAGGAGATGGCCGAGCAGTCAGAGCAGTTGCTTAAAGGAAAAATGGAAAAATCCGATATGCTTGCACAGTCCGCAATGGGACAAACCCTCGTGATTCTGGGTTTTTTAGTGATCCTTGGGACAGGGGCTGCCCTGCTTCTGACGAAACGTATTACGCGTCCTATCAAGGAACTCAGGAAGGCCACCACTGCTTTATCCTATGGGGCCTTTGATTATCCCCTTAAGATCCGCTCAAACGACGAGATTGGGATCCTTACTACTGCCTTTATAAGGATGTCTGAAAAACTAAAAGAGACAAATAGGTTAAAGGAGAACTTCATCTCCAACATTACACATGAACTAAAAACTCCTCTTACTTCATTGACGGAGGCGGCCCATCTCATTCTGGAGAAGGTGGCCGGCCCTGTTACTGAGAAGCAGGCAAAACTTTTGGTTATTATTGGAAAAGATGCCAAACGGCTGCTCCGGTTGGTAAATGATCTTTTGGAGTTATCCCGGATGAGAGCAGGGATGCTGACGTTACAGATGGAACCCTGGGACTTGGGAGGACTCGCCAGAGAAGCAGTGGAGTCATTGAATCTTATGGCCATTAGAAAAGGGCTGCAATTGAAATTGGAGATGGAACACGTCCCAGATCCTTTCCTGATAGATGGAAACCGGATCTATCAGGTTCTTACAAATCTTATCTCTAACGCCTTGAAGTTTACTTCGCCGGGTGGAAAGGTCTCTGTTTCAATTCAGGATCGATCTATGGATGAGATGCAAGTTAGTGTTGTGGATACAGGGGTTGGCATTTCGAGGGAGGATCAACAGCGGATCTTCGACAGGTTTTATCAATTGGAAACGCAGCCTCCTGGAAAGGTCGAAGGGTCTGGTTTGGGGCTATCAATTGCCCGGCACATCATTATGGCTCATGGAGGAAAGATCTGGGTCGAAAGTGAGCCGCAATTGGGAAGCGCCTTTTTCTTCACCATACCCATTAGACGTGTCAAGAAGATGGGAAATGAGGAATCCCTGAGAATGGAAGGGGTACCTCTATAGTCTGTTCTAGTATGGCAGGATTTTTATGATTCTAAGTTATGGATTCATCTTTATGATCTTTTTTTTTACAGGTTGCCAGTCCTTTCCCATTTTTCACTCACAAGTGGTTGAGTCAGATGTTAAGAATGAGCTTAAGCGAGCAATGCTCTTTCTCAAACAACAGGAATATCAGAAGGCCGCCCAGGCATATCTCCATATAGCCCAAAAATATCCTGAACACCCGCATGCCCAGGAAGCGGGCATTCTGGGTCAGGAACTTCAGAGAATGGTATCTCTCATCCAATCCATTTCCGTTTCGAAGGAGGCGGCCTTGAAAGACTTGAAAGGGATGATGCAGGAGATCAAGCAGCTCTCAGAACAAAACGATAAGTTGAAAAGATTAGAGAAGGAAAATATGAAGTTGCGCTCAGAGTTTCATCAAATGGAGGAACATCTGGAAAAGCTTACAACATTGGAGGAGGAAAATCGTAAATTGCTGTCTGATATCGACCAACTAAGAAAAAGCTTCAAGGAACTTCATGATATTGAGCAGGAAATGAGGCAAACCATAAAACCTCCACCACGATCAGAGGAACCGGGGAAATGAGACCTAAGATAATGGTTGTCGATGATGATCCGCATATCCTTTTTACATTGCAGATGCGCCTGGAATCCCTGGGCTACGAGGTATTGACAGCAAGCAATGGAAAGGAAGGCATGGAACTTAGCAGAGATCAAGAGGTTGCCGTGATCCTGCTGGATCTTAGATTGCCGGACCTTTCCGGCTGGAACATTCTAAAAGAGATTAAAGAGATCTTTCCAATGATGGAGGTGATCATCCTGACTGCGGAGGGAAGCATCGAAGGTGCTGTTAATGCCATTAAGGAGGGGGCCTATGATTATCTTACGAAGCCCTTGGATAGTCATCGCCTTAAGATTGTCCTGGAAAAGGCATTAGAAAGGGGAAAGATCTATCAGGAGATAAAACGCCTCCGCCAGCAGTTAAAGCAGATGGGTGCTTTTGGTGGATTGATTGGAAGCAGCCAGCAGATGCAGGAGGTCTTTGAGCAGATAGAGCAGGTAGCCCCTACCAGTGCAAGCGTGATGATTACTGGTGAGAGTGGGACAGGGAAGGAGCGGGTGGCGAGGACGGTCCACGAGTTGAGTCCAAGGAGGATGTTTCCTTTTGTGGCTATTAATTGTTCGGCAATCCCGGACACTCTTTGGGAAAGTGAGATCCTGGGCCACGAAAGGGGCTCCTTTACGGGAGCTAGTTCAAAACGTGAGGGGTGCCTTGTTCTGGCCCACAGAGGAACACTCTTCCTTGACGAAGTGGCCGAGATGTCACCTGATAACCAGGCCAGGTTCCTTCGGGTTATTGAGGACCAAAAGTTCCGCCGTCTTGGCGGGACGGAAGAGATCCAGGTGAACGTCAGGATTATTTCAGCAACTAACATGAATCTGCAGGAGTCGGTTCGGAAAGGGACGTTCCGGGAGGACCTCTATTATCGGTTAAATGTCTTTACTGTTTCCCTTCCACATCTTCGAGATCGTAAAGAAGATATCCCATTATTAGCTCAAACCTTTCTTGAGGAGTTCTCAGGAAAGCATGGAAAGGGAGTTCATTCATTTGCCCCCGCCGTGCAGAAAGCTCTATTCAATTACACCTGGCCGGGCAATATTCGTGAGCTTCGGAATGTTATAGAGCGAGCCGTGATCGTCAGCCGTACAGATCGGCTGGACATTATCGATCTCCCAAAAAACCTTGTCCAGCATGTGACTGGCAGTCCCACCATCGAGATCCCTTTGGGAATTCCGCTAGCGGAGGCCGAAAAAGAATTGGTACTAAAAACCTTAAAATTTGTATCAGGAAATAAAACCCAGGCTGCCAAGATACTGGGCATCAGTCTTAAAACTTTTTATAACAAGCTTGAACGATATGAACTTCCTTCGGAAAATATTACAGGGGCGCTAGAGGGCATTTGAGGACCATTCCTCATGCCTTCCATTCATCTATCGATAAAAAGTGTGATCTGACAAAGAACCCTGAATCGCTTTAATTTTCTTCAAGCTTGTGATATAGTGGGCAAAATTTTATAAATAAGGCGATCTTAAAGGCGTCAAAAAATCGTTTCAAAATGTTGCAAAGATAGTACAGATACGGGAAGGCAGGTATTCTGCATGAATCAGGCTAAATTGTGTGTTGCAGTTGTATGGATAGCATGGATAGTCATTGGTTTTTCAGTTGAAACAGATGCAAAAATGACACTAACCCCTTCCCTCTCGGTTTCAGAAAGGTATAATGATAACTTATTCTTTACTGAAACAAATAAAGATGGCGATTTGTCAACATCCATTATCCCCTCTGCCACACTTACATATGAAGGTAAGTACATTACCCTTTCTGGCAGGTATCAAGGAAGGTTGGAATATTTTTCAAGCCACCCTGATCTTGACAGATACAGCCAGGATGCATCATTTGATCTTAAACTCCCATTCCTCTTGCATATAGCAAAGGGTCTTGATATCCGGATTACCGAGAGCGTAACCTATTCGTCAGAGCTGCCTGCCTTCTCTTTTAATGAGCAACCACAGGAGACCAACGAAGGGATCCAGGTACCCAGGACTGATACTGTAAGAAACCGTGCAGGGGCAACTATAAGCTATATCTGGACTCCACGGTTCAGTGTTGCCCTCTCTTATTCAAACCTGATAGTCGGATATCCAACAAGACCTGATTTACAGGAACCAATTGTCCATGATTCAAGCCTTCAGATAGGGTACAAGTTGTCGCCAAGTACACAGTGGAACTTATCATATGGTTTATCAATAACAGACTATCAAACAGACAGAAATGCGGTTTCCGATGTCATTATTCACCGCGTGACTATCGGCGTCGGACATCAATTCAGCTCTACCCTCTCGTTCAACGGGAACGTAGGCGTGGCCCGTGAGGTCCTGACCTTCCCTTCTGAGGATAAATCAATTAGTGCTATTATTGATGTAAATTTTTCAAGGGATTATAATTCAGGCAGATTTACATTGGGGTATTCAAATAGTGTTGGTACAGGCAGCGGACTGACCCCTTCAGTTACCCTTAGCCAGCGTGTCTTTTTCCGGGCCACAGAGACCTTAGATAGGAATGTATCGGTCTTTGCACAGATGGGTTTTGGGAGGAATACCGCCATCCCCGATAAAAAAGAACTCTTTATCTTCTCTTATGAGGTAAATACCGGGGTCAATTTGATAATCTTTTCCTGGCTCAACAGTGCCCTTAGCTATTCTTATTTTTTTCAGGAGGCCAAAGGGAGCATAGGAAACACGGGCGAGAGGAACACTGTAATGCTTACCCTGACAGCCGCAATCCCGGAATGGAAGATCATGAGGTAAGAAAAAAGAGGAGATTGGGTGAGATTGAAGATTTAGGATTGGAGATTGAAGATTTTAAATCCTACATTCAATCTCAGATCTCAGATTTTAGATTAATGTCTTCTGAATGGATACAGGGCTTGACCGGTATCAAATCTTCATCTATAGTCTATTACGGTTCTATTCAAAAGATAAAACATATTGGGATATCCACAAAGAATACTAAAGAAGAGAATAGATACAAAAACACTTATGGAGATGCCAATTCACCGAATTTTGTTTTTGGGATTCCTTTTCATCGCACTTATGCCAATTACGACTGTATTGGCTGAGGATACAGCATTCGTTCGAACCTCAGCTACAGTCTTTGGCCCTAGCGGACTCATCTTCACCCAATCTGCGGATACGTTATCACCTGGAAAGACGGAGGCGGGACTCAGCGTCACCAACGAGCACAGCAGCACTGATCCGGATTTTACAATTAATGAACTTTCAGCAACGATGACCTTTGGACTACCGGGTCGGATCGAACTTGCTGTTCATGCCCCCTATATGTTCAACTTCGAAAGCCACGGAGAGGATAATGCCGGCATGGAAGGAGGAGACCTATCAGTCAAGTGGAGACTTTTAGATCAAGATGTGGACCGCGGCCTCCCGGCATTAGGTCTCTCACTTTCCTACTTTTTCCCTATTGGAAACCAAAGACGCGGGTTTGAACCGGTTGATTCCTGGGGGGTCCAGGCGCTCCTCATCGCCTCGACTCAGGCTAACCTCTCCCGATCATTATACGACTTTTATTATGTTGGCCTTTATGCCGATGGAGGAATCTTTATCCGGGACATAGGATCTTCGGATGAGGAGAAACACGCCAGAGCCGATATGGGTCTCCTTTTCCCTCTCACCGATTCTCGGCGGCTTCAACTCATCCTAGAAGGGAATGCTACTGTGAAGGACCAAGCCCCCTTTGAGGGAAACTATGTGGCCATAACCGGCGCCCTTCGCTATATGACATCCCACATACACTTATCCGGTGGAGTCCAGCACCGCTTTAAGCAGGATACGGGCATACAAGATACTGACAGATTTGTTTTTCAGGCGGGCTATCTATTCTGATCTCTTATTCCTCAAAAACAGTCACAGCCCTGGATAGAGGATTATGAGGTAGCTAAAAGGGAAGAATATTAGACATTGTGTGTAGTTTTTTCCCACAGCTAACTAAATGATCGCCACCCAGAAGAAAGCATTAACAAGACATGGGTTTTCTCTTCAACAAACCTCACCAATTCAATCTATATATAGTTTAAAAATTGTAGAAACCGCGATATCTTGTATTGCTCAAGATCATTGCGATGTGTAAGGGCGTAAAAAAATGAGGAGGGAGTTATCCTGGCTAGGTAATTGCATGCTCTAAACAAGAGACATATATCGTCTGGTAGGGCTGATTATCTAATTACCATAAATATCAATTGTTATGTCTGGAAGAGTGGGATCTCACGAAGATGTCCTTGACAAGACCTCCTTGGTACAATAAAATATATAATATTTCCATAGAAGAGAATGAAAATTTTTACCGTCAGGCCCAGGATACAAGGTATAGTTATTCCGGTTTTTGGGAGGCAGAGGTGGAAGAGAAAGGTATTTTCCTGGTTTGTAGTGACTTTATCATCAGTAATTATTTAAAGAATTTTATCTCCCACTTTAACAGGCCAGTCTATACACCATCAAATCCTGATAGATTCACAGAGGAACTTGAGGGCATTAAGTCCTCTGTGTCAATAATTGTTTATGATCTCCCGGGGACTAGTCCGCGTACCTTCGAGTGTCTGGAGAATCTTAAGGCAGCAGGAGATTCCATCCAGGTTGTCCTCCTGGCCAGCCAGATACAGCTTCCGCAGCTTGTTGACCAGCTAGACTCGACTTCATGGTATATAGTGACCAAACCAATCTTTCCTCAAGAACTTAAGACTTCGATACAGGAAGCGTTGATGAAAAAAAGAGGTACGAGTGTAACAATTGCTAAGATAGCTGCTGCACGCATCCCTGATCAGCCGGAAAAAGGCAGTTGTTATCATCCTCAGTTACTTCTCGGAACAAGCCGACATATGGGTGAAGTAAAGATGATTATCGACCAGGTTGCCAGCACTGATGCAACAATACTGATTCGCGGAGAGAGCGGTACCGGAAAGGAATTGGTTGCCAGAACAATTTATGAATGCTCAAATTATGCTGGTGAATCTCACTCTGGTAAATCTTTTGTAACAGTACTCTGCCCTGCTATTCCTGAAGGGCTCCTAGAAAGCGAACTTTTTGGACATGAAAAAGGGTCATTTACCGGGGCCTTCCGGAGATCCCCCGGTAAATTTGAGATCGCTAACCACGGCACGATCTTCCTTGACGAAATAGGTGACATCCCTTTTGGGCTCCAGGCGAAGTTGCTGCATGTCTTGCAGGGTGGAAAATTTTCGCGGATTGGCGGAGATGAAATCAAGGTGGATGTCCGGATAATAGCTGCAACAAATAAAGAACTTGAGAGGTCTGTTTCTGAAGGGACCTTCCGGGAAGATCTCTATTACCGGCTTAATGTTGTGGCCATATATCTTCCACCTTTGCGGGCACGGAAAGACGATATCCCGCTGCTTGCTGAGCTTTTTTTAAAAAAGTACAATGACCAGTTTAATAAGCAATGCCACCGTCTTACACGTTCCACAATCCAGCGCCTTATAGATTATAACTGGCCGGGAAATGTCAGGGAACTGGAAAATCTGATCAAGCGAATTGTAATAATCGGCGATGAAGATATTGTGCTGAAACAGTATATGAGTGAGGAAAATGGAAAGATGGGACTAAGATCAGCGGCAGATCCCGTTATTACCAGCAGGCCTCTTAATGGGGATTCACTGGAGGCCGGGGGTGCAAAAAGAGGCCTGTCATTTCAACCCCTCAAAATGGTTGCCAAGGAGGCCCAGAAGAAGGCAGAGGCTGAGGTTATCCTGAGGGCATTGGAGTGGACCAGATGGAACCGGAAGGAGGCGGCACGGCTTCTTAAGATCAGTTATAAAGCCCTTCTTTACAAGATCCGGCAGTGCAATCTGGAGGAGCAGCAGGGATTAGTCGGGCCGCCACCTGTTACCCCTGTTCATGTTCCCTTATACTATACCGGCAATGATCAATTGGTAAGCAATGACGAGGCGTGAGGATGTGGCAGGGTTGAATAATCAAGCCAAGAATCGCTGGACTCAGCCGCTGGATCAAGATTTTTTTGAATATCTACTTGAACTTGAATTAAGGAAGGCGACCCGTTATCTCTACTATTTCTCGTTATTGGTAGTTAAGTTGGACAAACTCAATCCGGGTGCAGGGAAGGTTAATGAAGAGGCCGTTAGCCAAAAGTTGGCCGACCTGTTACGCGAGGAGATCCGAGGCACAGATCTTTTAGGCAAGAAGATGGATAATACCTTTTTTATCATACTTAACTATGCAGATATGGATATTGCCGGAAAGGTAGCAAATCGGATACGGGAACGCGTGATGCTTTATACATTTGAGACAGAAACGAAAAAGGAACAGTTAACCGTTAGCATTGGCGTATCCTGTTTTCCCACCAGCGCTAATGATGTGGAAGGATTGGTTCAAAAGGCCGAAGAACAATTAGTAAAGGCGGAAAGGAGGGGCGGTAATGTGGTTGGTCTGCCCGAATAAATCTGGAGGCACACTTCTATTGATAGGTGTCTTAACCCTTGTGATGGCGATAGTAGATCCGATGCAGTACTTTATGCAGTCGATTTCCCGGGCACAAGAAAGCCGTAGGCCTGCAGATGTTTTAAAGCATGCAGTGGATGAAGGTTCAAAAGGCGAAGATGAATTTTACATAGGCCCTGAAGATGAACTTGAGATCATGGTCTGGAAGAGTCCAGAGTTGACGAGAAGGGTAACAGTGAGACCCGACGGAAAGATCTCGTTCCCTTTTGTAGGTGATGTCAATGCGGCAGGCCTGACCACTGCTAAATTGAAGGAGGGAATCACCCAGCGTCTTAAGGAGTATATCACTGAACCAGAGGTTTCGATCTCAGTTATTGCCGTCAACAGCTATTATTTCTTTGTTATGGGAGAGGTCGCGCGCCCGGGCAAATATCCATTGAAGGGAAGGACTACCTTGCTGCAGGCTATTACACTGGCAGGCGGTTTTACCCCCTTTGCATCCAAAAACAGGATATCGGTCTTTCGTAAAGAGGGTCAAGCTGAGAGAAAGATCCCTGTTAGGTTTGATGATATCATTTTCAGTGAGACAGCCGAGAAGAATCTGCTTTTGCGGTCAGGAGACACGATCGTAGTCCCCTAGGATAACAAGGATAGGGGTGGGTTATTGCAACAGGAGAATAAATGCTTCCGAAGACATCAGACATCAATATTTGGGATTATATTGAAATTCTTTATAAAAGGATCTGGTATATCATTATTCCTATTGTGGTTTCTGTTGGGGCAGCCGCTGCCCTCTGTTATTTCCTGCCTAAGTCCTACCGTTCCAGCACCCTGATCCTTGTAGAGCAACAGAAGGTCCCTGAGAACTATGTGAAATCGAGCGTATCTTCCAGTATTGAAGACAGGCTTGGCACTATTCGCGAGCAGATCATGAGTCGTACATTATTGCAGAAGGTCATTGATGAATTTAAGCTCTATAGGGATGAGGCTCAAAAAAAGACACCTGAAGAGATCATAGAGATAATGCGTAAACATTTAGGGATCAACATAGAGAAAGGAAGGAAGAATATCGATGCATTCAGTATCTCCTATGAAGGCAGGGATCCGTACTCAGTTATGCAAGTGACAAACAAATTGACCTCACTTTTTATTGAGGAAAACCTGAAGTCCCGCGAAGCATTTGTAATGGGAACTACAACCTTTCTTGATAACGAACTTGCAGGAATCAAGGCTGAGCTTCAAAAGCAGGAAGCAAGCCTCCAGGAGTTTAAGAAAAGATATATGGGTGCGCTCCCCGAGCAGATGACGGCCAATCTCCAGACACTTACCAGGCTTCAGATGGACATGCAAGCTACGGCTGATGCCCTGGCTAGGGCCGAAGAGAGAAGGTCAGCGCTTCTTGCCGGTGGTGGTACTATGGTTGATAGAGACAATATAATTATTGTTGACCCGGAAAATGCCCGGCTGACGCAGATGGAGAGAGAACTTGCTGATCTTAAAAGCCGTTTTACTGATAAACATCCGGAGATTATTCAAAAGAAAAATGAGATTAATGAATTAAAGCAGGGCATAATGGCGGCGAAGGCAGAAAGAGAAAAACACCCTGCAGCGCGGACATCGAGGCCTGTCCAATCTCCAGCCGAGGCGGCCCTTCAAGGCCAATATGAGGAGCTGAATATTGAGATTGGGCGGTTGAAAGCAAGACAGAAGGCCCTCGAGAAGCAGACAGCGGAATACCAGGCCAGGGTTGAAAATACCCCTGCCCGGGAACAACAGATGCTTGCCATTCAGCGTGACTACGAAAATACCAAGAGCCATTACCAGTCCTTATTAGACAAGAAATTAAATGCCCGAATATCTGAGAACCTTGAAAAGCGCCAACAGGGAGAGCAGTTTCGTATAATGGATCCGGCCAACCTTCCTGTTAAACCGTTTAGCCCGGACCAAACGAAGATTATCCTTTTTGGGTTGCTGGGCGGGCTTGCAGCAGGGGCAGGGCTGGCCTATCTGAGGGAGATGGCGGATACCTCATTTGCCGGACCTGAGGAGCTTGAGGCGGTCCTTCAATTGCCTGTCCTGGCAGCCATTCCTAATATCTCCATGGCACTGAAGAAGGAGAGGAAGGCAGGATGATAAGCGGATTAGATGACAGCATTGTGACTATCAGCCATTCAGGCTCCGCAGTGGCCGAGCAGTATCGAATCCTATGTGCAAGGGTAGACAGGCTTTCCCGTGAACATGGGTATAAAACTATTGCACTGACAAGCTCAGTAAAGGGAGAGGGCAAGACGCTCACCTCCGTGAATCTTGCCTTCTCAATGGCAAAGGACCTTGGGAAACACGTATTGCTTGTGGAGGCCGATTTTAGGAACACGAGTCTTACGCGGCTCATCAACAGACCCAAATCTAAGGGGTTTCTTGATCTGCTATCTAACGGCACAGGCATTGAATCTGCGAGGCAGCTTTACCTGAATGATAGGCTGGGTATTGTAACGGCAGGAAAGGTAACACCCGAGGCATTGAAACTTGTCGCCTCAGAAAGGACTAAGGAGATTATTCAGGAGGCAAGGAAGGATTATGACTATATCTTTTTTGATCTCCCCCCGATTTTGGCTACAGCAGATGCAAATATTATTGCTGAATGGATAGATGGTGTTATCCTGGTTGTAAGGGCCGGGGAAACACCTCGTGATATTGTAAAAAAGGCCCTTGCCGGATCTACCAAGGTAATCGGTGTAGTCCTGAACGATGTTAAAGCATTTTCTTCCTATTATTATTACTATAATACAGAATGACAAAATTATTTAACTGAAAAATATTATGCCATCGAGACTTTCAAGCTTATCCTTTAAACAGATTGGTTATTCCCTTGTTGAGAATCTACTGATCCTCTTCTCCGTCTTTTTGGCCATGGCTATCCGTTTCTCCTTCTCGTCAGATCATGTCCTGGGATACGAATTTGCCTTTTTTAAGTCCCTGCTCATTGCTTCTGTGTGTCAGTTTAGTTTTTACTATAATGATCTCTATGCTATCCACTTTGAAAGCCGCTGGCGTGAGTGGCTGCTTAGCTTCGTGCAATCACTTGCAACAAGCTCTATAATCCTGGCTGTCCTATATTACCTTTTTCCGTCCCTTATCATAGGCAGGGGGATCTTTCTTCTGACAATAATCCTCCTCCCGGCTGTTTTGATACCCTGGAGGTTTGTTTATTTCAGGTTATTACGGATTAAGCCGATGCAGGAGAATATCCTGATTATCGGGTCTGGCCAGATGGCCAGGATAATGGGTGAACTGGTCTATACCGAACATAAGGACAAATATAATATATTGGGATTTCTCGATGAAGACGCGGCCAGGATCGGGGAGAGGGTGATCAACCCCGGAATCATAGGTACCTATGATGGCCTGAGTAAGATTATGGAGGCCCATCCTATCAACAGGATAATCGTTGCTGTACAAGATCGGAGAGGAAAATTGCCGGTCGCAGATCTGCTCCGGTATAAGTTTCAGGGGGTTACTATTGAGGAGAGCGAGACTTTTTATGAACGACTGGCAGGAAAGATCCTTGTGGAGAACATAAAGCCGAGCTGGTTTATATTCTCTTCCGGATTTCAGCGCTTTAGGATTATGAAACTGATGAAACGGGGGATGGACCTGATCCTTTCAACAATGACGCTGTTAGTTACATTGCCTCTGTTTCTGTTTATTGCAACTGCGATCAAATTAGAATCCTTTGGCCCGGTATTTTTCAGGCAGGAACGGGTGGGCGAGAATGAAAAGAATTTTGTCCTGCTGAAATTCCGGTCAATGCGCAATGATGCCGAGTCAGAGACAGGGCCTCTCTGGGCCAGCAAAGACGATTCCAGGATTACAAGGGTTGGGAATTTTCTCAGGAGGTCGAGACTGGACGAATTGCCCCAGTTAATAAATGTTATAAAGGGCGATATGAGTTTCGTTGGACCGAGGCCGGAGCGGCCATATTTTGTAAAAAGATTAGAAAAGCAGATCCCATACTATATGCTCCGTCATACATTGAAACCTGGTATAACCGGTTGGGCGCAGATTAGATATTCTTACGGGGCCTCTGTGGAGGAAGCGCTGGAAAAGCTTCAATACGATCTGTTTTACATTAAAAATCTGTCATTCTGGCTGGATATTACTATAATTTTCGAGACCATCAAGATTGTGTTATTGCAAAGGGGTTCGCGGTAGAATCCTCTCATTTCTGCCAATATAAACCACTAAATGAACCGGGACAATATATTAATGGTATCATCTTCAGAATTTACAGCTGCCTTTCAAGTTTCAGTATTTATACCAGGTTGCGATCAAAGTGATACTTTATAAACCAACGCCCCCGCATCGTGCACCCCCTCTAACGCCCCCTCTTATCCCCCTCTTTGATAAAGAGGGGGAAGGGGGAGGTGGGGAGTTACCCTTTGGAAAAGTGGGATTGAGGGGGATTTAGATTGCACCTTAGTATTATTATAAAAGAGCAAGCTTGCTAATTTAAATATTTTTAATATATTATATAAAAATGCCTATTGGGGTAGATAATATATGAGTTCCTTAATGAGAGGCCTCAGGCAGAAGGTGATCCTCTCGATGTTGATCGTCGGATCACTCCCCCTTATCATCGGGCTTCTGCTTGCATATATAAGGGGAACAGACGAACTGAGAAATACCATTGGGCGCAACTTTGAGGGGCTTGCCGGTGAGGTTGCTCATAAGACTGATCTGATCATAGCCAAAGAGTTAGGCGAGTTACGGCACTATACCTCCTCATCGGACCTGATCAGGGCGATTGAGGCATCTAATAAGGCCTACAACGGCTTAAGCCCCTCTGGAATAGAAAAGCGGCTTAAGGAAGGTGAGGCAGCCTGGAATGCTGAAAAGAATCCAGGGGTTCACCCCAGGGGGATCCTTGAGAACCTGGGCTCAAGATACCTTATAAAATCTACTACAGATGAGAACAAGGAGAAGATAAACGTTGCCCTGTTTGTAACGGATAAGATGGGGGCGGTTGTCGCAAGTATAAATGGATATCCTAAATATTTAAACTCGGAGGAGGAGTGGTGGAGGAAGACTTACCACGATGGAAAGGGGAAGGTATACCTTGGCAATGAATATCTTGATGAGGCTGCAAAGGCCCACGTGTGGGAGGTTGCCATCCCTGTCATCAATGAAGAAAACGGCCAGATTATAGGGATCCTCAAGGCGGTCCTAAAGATCAATGAATTCTTCCAGCCCTCTATATTCCATGTCAGATTTGGCAAGACCGGCCATGCAATGCTGGTCGACTCGGAGGGAAAGGTTATCATCTGTCCTGTGCTGCCAACAGGGGCCCATATTGCCGATAAGCAGCTAATAAGTTTAGTTACATCACCTCACCAAGGTTGGATAAAGGCAGAGAACGATGCGCATGGCGGAAGAAACTCTATAGTAGGATTTGCCCCTATTGAGGATACGAATCAGGTCCTGAAAGGATCTGTGGGGAAAAGCTGGCATAGTTTTATCAGGCAGGACCCAAAGGAGCTTTATGGCCCCCTCTACACCATGCTCCGTGATGTAATAATATACGGTGTCCTCCTGATCGGGGTCATTATAACAGCAGGGCTGATCATGTCTGAGAGGCTTGTGCAGCCGATCAAGGCGCTCCAGGAGGGCGCAGAGATCATAGGAAGGGGGAATCTGGACCATCGCCTTACCATTACAACAAATGATGAGATAGGGGTGCTTGGGGATAAGTTTAATGAGATGACAGCAAAATTAAAGAGATCCTATCTGGAAATTGAGGATAGCCTTGAGAAGTTAAAGGAGATGGATAAGTTTAAATCGGAATTCATATCCCTTGTAAGCCATGAGTTAAGGACACCCCTTACATCCATCATCGGATTCTCAGAGCTGTTGATAGACAGGGTGCCGGGCGAGATAAATATGGTGCAGGAAGAATATATAAAAAATGTTCAGTCTAGCGGTCAGCAGCTCCTGGAGATCATAAATAACCTCCTGGATATCTCAAAGCTCCAGGCCGGAAGACTTGAGCTTGTCTTAAGCGACTTCGATATCGGGGGACTCATATCAGAGATAGAGGGCAGTGTCATGCCCTTGATAAACAGGAAGGAACTTAACTTTGAGAACAGAATTGAAGATGGCATCCCGATGATCTATGCCGATCGGGCCAAGATAAAACAGACACTATTAAACCTGATCTCTAATGCCATAAAGTTTACCCCCAAGGGTGGTTTTGTCAGGGTTGATTTGACCGTGACTGTTATTCATGAAAGGCCTATGCTGCAAATATCTGTGGCTGATACCGGAGTGGGTATAGCAGCAGAGGACAGGACCAAGATATTTGAGGAATTCAGACAGGTGAACAGCACTTATGCAAGGGAATATCCCGGAACCGGACTAGGACTCTCTATTGCAAAGAGATTCGTAGAGATGCATGGGGGTTTTATATGGGTGGAGAGCAGACCTGGGGAGGGCAGTACCTTTTCCTTCAGGATCCCTGTAAAGGCAGAGAAGCCGACCACTTCAAAGGTAGATAGCAGGCAGGAAAAAGAAACAGGGACAAGGGCCGTAGAAGAAAGAGTCGTTGCCTCTAATAGTGATGCGCCCCAGATACTTGTTGTTGAGGATGACTTAAAGACGAGCAAGCTCATAGGTCTATATCTGACACAGAGCGGTTATAGGGTGATCTATGCTTATGATGGTGTAGAGGCAGTAGAGCGAGCAAAGGAGCACAGGCCCTTTGCCATAACGCTTGACATAATGATCCCGAACAAAGATGGCTGGCAGGTGTTGAGGGAGCTTAAGGGTCTTACCGAGACTAAGGATATTCCTGTAATTATTGTCTCCATCATAAACGATAAAGAAATGGGGTATTTCCTTGGGGCGGCAGATTATTTGGCAAAACCGATAGACAAAAAGAAGCTCCTGGAGTCTCTGAAGAATAAGAGCTTCACTACAAAGGTAAAAAAGAAGCCTGTAAGCATATTGGCGATCGATGACGATCCTCAAATCTTAATGCTGCTGGAATCTATGCTGGGGGCAGAAGGGTTTGGTGTTGTTAAGGCATCAAGCGGGGAGGAGGGATATAATATAGCCGTTGAGATCCAGCCGGACCTTATAATTCTGGATCTTCTGATGCCGGATATAAATGGATTTGAAATACTAAGAAGGCTAAAAGGACATCCGACAACAAAGGGGATACCTGTGATTATTTTGACTGCAAAGGAATTGACCTCTGATGACAGGCGTTTGCTGGACGGCAAGATTATGGAGGTTGTTACCAAGAGCGGATCGTTAAGAGAAGACCTTGTAAATGAGATCAAGAGGTTTGAGAAGCTTTATCCTGACAAGGGAGGGATGATAGATGGTCTGACAGGTCTATACAATGAAAGATACCTTAGGAGCCGATTAAATGAGGAGATAGCGAGATACGGTAGGTTTAAAAGGCCATTTTCACTGATAATTATGAATATAGATGAATTCAGGCATTATAATGAGGTCAATGGGACAGAGGAGGGAGATAAAGTATTAAAGGAAATGGCCGATATGTTAAAGAAGAACACAAGGGCACAGAACTCCATCTGTAGACGTGGCGGATCTTCATTTGCCATTGTATTGACAGAGACCTATGTTGATACAGCCTTTCAGGTAGCAGAAAAACTGAAAGGTTTTATAGAGTGTCATCCTTTTCCGCACAGGGAGAAACAGCCTGCCGGCAGGCTTACTATTGCCGCCGGGGTCGCAAGCTTTAATGATTATATAGGAACATCTGATGGGCTCATAGTAAAGGCGCAAAAGGCGGCAGACGATGCCAGGACTGGAAGTGGCAACAGGGTAATAAAGGCTGTTTGAGTATAGATTATGCGGGAAAAAAAGATTCTAATTGTAGATGATGAACTATTTGTCAGGGAGCTCATAAAGATTAAACTCAAGCTTTATGGGTTTGAGATCATCGAAGGGTCGAATGGTCTTGAGGCAATAGAGCTGGCTGTTAGAGAGAAACCTGATCTTATCCTCCTTGACTTGATGATGCCTAAGATGGACGGTTTTGAGGCATGCGAGAAGCTAAAGGCAGATCCTAAGACTGCGCTGATACCTATTCTTATCCTTACCGCAAGGGGGGAGCAGGCATTTAAAGAAAAGGGAGAAGCAGTAGGTGCAGTCGGCATAGTCACAAAACCTTTCAGTCCGCAAAAATTGGCCGAGATGGTTATGGATGTCCTGAATAAAGGCGAGATGAGCAGGGATTAGGGTGGCGAGTTATTGGTTTTAGCGTTTCGGGAGGTAGGGGGAGATGGGCGGAGAATCATCCTTTGATATTGTCTCCAAGATAGATATGCAGGAGATGAAGAATGCGGTCGATCAGACATTAAAGGAGATTGGCCAGCGATTTGACTTAAAAGATAGCAGGAGCGAAATAATCCTTGAAGAAAATGAAATAACCCTCACTTCTTCCGACGAGTATAAACTCAAGGCAGTAGTTGATATCCTACAGTCAAAGATGGTGAAGAGGGGAATCTCATTAAAGGCCATCACCCCGGAAAATATGGAGGATGCCCTGGGCGGAAGGAAGAGACAGAAATTAACCTTACAGCAAGGGATACCAATTGAGGCTGCAAAGGAGATAGTAAAGGAGATAAAAGGCGGAAAATTCAAGGTGCAGGCACAGATACAGGGGGATCAGGTAAGGGTATCTTCAAAGAGCAAGGATGAACTTCAGGCAGTAATCAACTTCCTTAGGGAGAAAGACTTCAAGATACATATGCAGTTTGTAAATTATAGATAAATCAATTTTAGGAGTTTAGGAGAACCAAGAGAATCATGATGAGAGACAATATAAGAAACATTGCTATTATTGCCCATGTAGACCATGGCAAGACGACTCTTCTTGATGGAATGCTGAGACAGGGAGGTATTTTCCGCGCTAATGAAAGGGTGCAGGAGAGGGTCATGGATAATATTGACCTTGAGCGGGAACGCGGCATTACCATAATGGCGAAAAATACAGCAGTTGCGTATAAAGGGATAAAGATAAATATAGTTGATACACCGGGGCATGCTGATTTCGGAGGAGAGGTGGAAAGGACCCTGAAGATGGTTGATGGGGTCTTGCTGCTGGTTGACGCATCTGAGGGACCGTTGCCGCAGACAAGGTTTGTCCTCAAAAAGGCGCTTGATCTCCAATTGCCGCCGCTTCTCGTGATAAACAAGATTGACAGGCCGGACGCAAGAATTAAAGAGGTATTAGACGAGGTATATGACCTCTTTATTGACCTTGATGCCACTGAAGACCAGCTTGATTTTCCCATAGTTTATACAAATGCAAAGATGGGGATTGCAAAGGCGAACCTTGATGATGCCTCAGAAAATCTTCAGCCCCTCTTTGACCTCATCCTCAAAACCATACCTGCCCCTGAAGGTGATAAAGACGGGGTCTTGCAGATCCTTGTCACTAATATAGACTATAACGATTATGTTGGCAGGCTTGCTATAGGAAGGATCTTTTCAGGGACAGTAAAGTCCGCTGACACTGTGTCCGTGATAGACGACAAGGGCGCGGTGGCGAAGACAAAGATAACATCAATTTATACCTTCCAGGGACTTGACAGGATGGATGCAAAAGAGGCATCAGCAGGAGATATTGTAGCCCTTGCAGGAATAGAAGGGATAAACATCGGAGATACGATCTCTGATGCGGAGAGGCCGGCTCCTCTACCGAGAATAAAGGTTGATGAACCTACCATATCCATGATTTTTTCAGTCAACACATCGCCCTTTGCCGGAAAGGAAGGGAAGTTAGTTACGTCGAGAAACTTAAGGGAAAGGCTGCAAAAAGAACTCCTTTACAATGTTGCCATCAGGGTGGAATTTGACAATACGGACTCCTTCAAGGTTATGGGGCGCGGTGAATTGCAACTCTCTATCATCATCGAAATGATGAGGAGGGAAGGATATGAACTTACTGTATCCATGCCAGAGACGATAACTAAGCGAGTAGATGGTGCCCTGCATGAACCGATGGAACTCCTTGTTATAGATGTGCCGGAAGAATTTGTCGGCGTAGTAACACAGCAGATAGGGATGAGGAAGGGCAGGATGCAAAAGATGCAGAATAACGGTCATGGAAGGGTAAGGATTGAATACAGGATACCATCGAGGGGATTGATAGGTTTTAGGTCTCAGTTCTTAACAGACACGAAAGGCACAGGACTACTAAACCACCTGTTTGACGGATACGAGCCGTGGCATGGTCCAATGTCAAAAAGACAGACAGGTGCCCTTGTTGCAGACAGGCAAGGAAATTCCACCATCTATGCGCTCTTTCATCTCCAGCCAAGGGGGACGATCTTCATAAAGGAAAGCACACCCGTTTATGAAGGCATGATAGTCGGAGAAAACTCAAGGGATAATGACCTTGCTGTAAATGTAACCAAGGAAAAGAAACTCACGAATATGCGCGCCGCAGGCTCTGACGATCTCGTACAGCTTGTACCGCCAAAGATCATGAGCCTTGAGCAGGCAATAGAGTTCATAAAAGAAGATGAGCTGGTTGAGGTTACGCCTCAGTCCATAAGATTAAGGAAAGGGACATTGAGCTCTAATAAAAGGCCAAAGGCATAATCAGAGTCACTGGGCGGGCTTGATGCTCCAAGAAAAAGAAATGTTGTAATTGTCCTAAGTTCGTGTTAGTATGATGCTTGTTTGATGAATCACGAGGCGGATGTCGCGCTTATCACCGACCCAAGAACGATCTCACCTCAAGCAGGGCCATAGTTTATACCAATTAATCAGTGGGACTGATTTAAGCTTACCCTTCTAAAAGGTTCTTCAATACAGGGAAAGGCTGGTTTAGTTCCAGTTTGCTGTGTCAGTTTGACAGAAACTGGTGCGTCATACCGGTGTATCTTTCCTTTTTAACAATATGGGACTACGGTCCCGAAATTTAGCAGGAGAAATAAATATGTCATTTGAGAATTTGGGGCTTAGCCCCGGGATCTTACAAGCCCTACGGGCAAAGAAATACACGACCCCCACACCCATTCAATCACAGGCCATTCCGGTCATCATGCAGGGAAGGGATGTGATCGGCTGTGCGCAGACCGGTACCGGCAAGACCGCCAGTTTCACACTTCCCATCCTTGACAGGCTTCAGAAAGGGGGGTCTCCGTTACTTCGAGCCCTGATCCTTGTCCCAACCCGCGAATTGGCGATGCAGGTCCATGATAGTGTTAAGGCATATGGTAGTCACCTCCGGCTGCGGACACTGGTTGTCTTCGGAGGGGTCGGGACTGATCCGCAGAAACATGCCTTTCGACAAGGGGTGGACATCCTCATTGCGACCCCCGGCAGGTTGCTGGACCACTTGCGCCAAAGAAACGTATTGTTCAAGAACCTGGAGGTCCTGGTTATTGACGAGGCCGACCGTATGCTTGATATGGGATTTATAAACGATATCCGGACAGTAATTAAGAGTATCCCGCTGCAGCGCCAGACCCTTCTCTTCTCTGCCACCATGCCAGGGGAGATCCGGAAGCTTGCAAACGAGATCTTAAAGCAGCCGGAATTCATTGAGATCGTGCGTCAGGGGACACCAGCAGGAGGCGTCCGGCAAGTTGTGTATCAGGTAGACACGACCCGCAAACGGGATCTGCTGATTCACCTGATCGAGAAAGAAAAGATGTCCCGGGTCCTTGTTTTTACACGGACTAAACATCGCGCAAATAATCTGGCATCACATCTTAAGCGGAAAGGAAACAAGGCAGAGGCACTCCATGGTGATAAGAGCCAGCTTGAGCGGACCAAGACCCTCAATGCCTTCCGGAACGGTACGGTCCATGTGCTGGTTGCCACTAATCTTGCAGCGCGCGGACTCGATGTCAAGGACGTCTCGCACGTCGTCAACTATGAAATACCGGATGTCCCTGAGGATTATGTCCACAGGATCGGGCGGACAGCCCGTGCGGCAGCAACCGGGGATGCCATTTCGCTTGTCTCTCCCGACGAACGTGAAAGCCTTCGCAACATCGAAAGGTTAATCGGCGCCAGGATTCGCCAGATGGTGATGGCCGGATTCGAAGGAAGGGGCCAGGACCATATCCCTGGAAAAGCCGGTCAGCTTCGAAGATGACCCATAGTACATCGCATTCAACAGGATGCCAAGGCAACGAAGCCAACACGGGAATACTTATGAAGGCAAACTGGCATCAATCGTCATTATTTTCAGGAAGACTGGGGTCTTATCACCCCTTTTTCGGAACCCTTTCCCAGTCTTCAAGAAACTTCTTTATCCCTATATCAGTAAGAGGATGTCTTAGTAGCTGCTGGATGACATTGAAAGGTATTGTGGCGATATCGGCGCCTGCCATAGCCGAATCTACCAGGTGGAGCGGATTCCTTACGCTCGCCACGATTACCTCTGTGTCAAAGTCATAGTTATCAAATATAGTAAGTATCTCTCCTACCAGGTCCATCCCAACATGGCTTATATCATCAAGCCTCCCGACAAATGGGCTCACATATGCAGCGCCCGCCTTTGCTGCCAGGAGGGCCTGGGAGGATGAGAATATCAGTGTAGTATTTATCCTGATCCCTTCTTTAGATAGGATCTTGATCGCCCTTAACCCCTCATAGCAGATAGGTATCTTGACTACTACATTCTTGTGGATCTTGGCAAGCCTCCTTCCCTCGGCCACCATGGCATCTGTCTCTGTTGATACCGCCTCTACACTTATGGGGGCATCTATAATGGTGCAGATCTCCTCAATTAATTCCTTAAAATCCCTTCCCTCCTTTGCTACGAGGGATGGATTTGTAGTAACCCCGTCTATAACCCCAAGATCATTGGCCTCCCTTATTTCCTTAGTGTTGGCCGTATCGATAAAGATCTTCATGCATACCTCCAATTATAAAAGAAAACTAATATATTACCTTTCCAAAGAATTCCATTGCCCTTTTTAGTTCCTTATGATCCCTTGAATGATCTTCTATCGGGATACCCTTTAGCGTTGCATCCCATGCCTGGCGGACAGACCTAGCCCCGGCCTCTGCCCCGTCCGGATGGGCATATACACCTGCGCCTGAGAGGTGGAGAAAATCGACATGTCCCATCTTCCTGTAATTGACAGGCGCCTTTCCTGCCCATTGACCTCCGGAGCTGACTGGTACTGCCGGCCTAATATTATGGAGGTCAAGAATACACCCCCTCATACTCATGAGCACCTCGTCATCAGATTCGTAGAGTTTTCCCTGTATGGCGCCTATATGGGTCTGATCCGCGCCTGCGAGCCTGAAGAGCTTTGTCAGGGCCAAAAAACTCATACCTAGATATGGAGACCTGGCCCACATCGGGGCAAAGTCCCTGTGGCAGTGGATTGGTACCTTTGTGTATTCTGCAAGTTCCCTCATCGCCTCAAGTCCTGCTGTGGCCACATTTATCATCACACAGTTTCCGCCATTATCTACAACTATATCATGGAGCTTCTTTATCCTGTCCAGCCTGTCGGTGATATTAAATGCATACATCGTCTCCTCGCCTGTCTCCTCGTGGGCCTCCTTAAGTCTCTTTACCACCTTTTTCACCCGCTCTTCTATGCCGTTATAGGCAGTGTCCGCAATGAGTTCGTCATCCTTTATGAAGTCGAGTCCCCCCTTGGCCCCTTCATATGCAAGCTGGGCAAGTTGATCGGCATTGATCCCTACGCATGGTTTTATGATTGCCCCAACAAATGGCCTGTCATAGACTTTCAGTATATCCCTGCAACCCTTTATCCCGAATCTGGGACCAGGGAAATCTTTTAGAAATTCCTTTGGAAACTCAAGATCTATCAGTTTTATGGCAGTAAATGCACCCATTTCATAGAGATTTCCTGCTACTGCAGAGAGGAGATTTGGTATCTTGGGCCCGAAATTTATGTGGGGAAATGCAAGACGGAGGATAGCGGAATTGAACCTAGCCTCCCCTTCTCGTTTCCCCTTAAAATCCTCCATCACGGTTGCCGACGGAAGATGGGCTACCCTGACATCAACCGGGATCGGATAGATACCGGCGATCTTGATCCCATGTTTTTCCCTTACATCATCGGTCTCGTAGCCTACCCTCCGCCATGTACCGGTCGACTGCTCTGCTGCAAAGGCATTAGCAGCCTCATAAAGATCCATCGGTGTCTCAAGATAATATGTGGCATAGATATAATCTTTATCATTAATAGTCTCCGGAAGCCTAAAAAAATCGGATATACCCACCTTTTCTCCTTTCATAATAATCTAACCTATGCCTTTGCCTTAAACTTATTTGAACACTCTTTGCTGCAAAAAAAATGAACCTTTCCGCTGATCACCTCTTTAATCGCCGACTCCTTCGGAATAAAGGTATTGCAATAAAGATCCTGTACCATATCAGATCCAATATCCGCGGCCCTGGTTCTGGAGCGGATCTTATCTGCTGAACTCCTTGGCCTGGGCTCAAGGAGACTCTTTATAAGCAAATAGGCAGACAAAATAAGGATCAGGTAGAATATTGCCCGCATATCTTTCCTCTTAACCTCCGTCCTGGATCAATCATAAGGGCTTGCGTCGCCCCCTCCACCGGCAAAGCCGAAGCGAGCATC
>CAYZUL010000021.1:23930-39479 GCA_964481895.1 uncultured Nitrospirota bacterium
GGCCCCCACAGATGATAGTCGCCTCCCCCTCAACGCTCGCCTTGCTCGCTGGGAAGATACCCACAGGCGTATCTACCTTACACCCGGCTGTTCTTTCTTGGTTGTCCCGGACCTCTTTAATTCTGCTACCTTTTTTTGTAATTCCTGAGAGAATCCGCTGCCGGGGTTATAGCTTATCAGTTCTTCCCAGACCTTGATTGCCCCGCCAAGATCCCTCTTGTCATTTAAGAGCATAACGCCAAGATTATAGAGGGCAGTCTCATGCCTTGGATTAAAAGAGAGCACTTTTTTGAGTTCTGACACGGCATTATCAATCTTACCAGTATATTTGTAGACAGATGCCAAGTCGGTTCCCACCAAAGGGTTCTTTGGATCTATCTCAAGCGCCCTTATATAAAGCTCCTCGGCCTTGTCGTACCGCTTCATGTCGTAATTGGCATTTCCCAGTACTATCAAGGCCTCGAGGTCCTTTGGGTTTTTATCGAGCCTCTCCCTGTAATCGTGTATTTTTGCCATTATTTTTTCGGCCTGCTCTATATTTTTATCCTTCTTCCCTTCCTCAGCAGGGGCTGGCAAGACCGGGTTGGAGGGGTTAGATTGGGCAGAACGCTTATCCTCTTTCTTTGCACAGCCAAAAAGAAGGATAATGACGGTAAGGTATATCAAATATCTTGAACTAAAATTCATGGGCATTTTATACACTGATCTCCATAAGGTCATCTACGGTAAAGATGGCATCAAGCTCATACCCCATTCCTTCGATGTTCTTTCTCGCTCCTTCTTTTCTGTCTACAAGGGTTATGACCTTCACTATTTTTAATCCCTCATCCTCCAATACCTTTATTGCCTTCATGGAAGAGCCGCCTGAGGTCATTACATCATCTACTACCACGACTGATCCACCCGGCTTTAGATCCCCTTCGATCCATCTCACAGTCCCATGGGACTTTGGCTCCTTCCTTACTACAAATGCCGGGATAGGATGCTTGTTGATATAGCTGACAAGGGAGACCGATAGGGCTATCGGGTCTGCACCAAGTGTCAATCCCCCTATCCCGTCAACGTTTATCGCCTTAATCTTATCAAAGACGATATTTCCAATAAGGTATGCCCCTTTTGGAGAGAGGGTGGTCTTTTTGCAGTCTATATAGTAGTTGCTCTTTTTGCCGGAGGATAGCACAAAGACAGAATCACTGCTTAAAATAAACGATTTCTCGTACAGGAGCTCCAGCAGCTCCTTCTTTAATTCTTGCAGATTTCTTTCCATTGGATGATCAGAGTATATCAGATTTTAATATATATAATACTAATGCCTCTTTTCCTCGGTTACCTTCTCTTTGCAGTAAGGGCAGATTATCCATTCAGGCTGAAGCGGTTTTCCGCATGATGCACAATGGTGTGCCGCAGATGTCCCGCAGTAGGGACATACCAGGAAGTCGATGTGGATATATCTGTTGCATTTGTGGCATATTGACTGAAGCTCTTCCTCTGCCTCAATAACCCTTACAAGTTCTTCAACGGTTGTAATCCCCTCTCTAACCTTATTTAGGCCATCTTCACCAAGGGAAGACATCTTCTCTGCGAGTGCTGCTGCCCTAATATCCTGCTCAGAGGCATTTGCGCTAATCATCTCCCTTATCCTGGTAGTTAATATCAATATCTCGAATATACCGGATCTTCCCTGATATCCTGTGTAATTACAGTAATTACATCCCTTTCCGTAATAGAAGGTTATATTCTTTAAGGCATCCTGGGGGATATTAAGGCTTATCAGACTTTCTACCGACGGTTTGGTAGGTTCCTTGCATTTGGGGCAAACACACCTGACAAGACGCTGGGCTATAACACCTACCAGGAGGGAGGCCACAAGAAAACGTGGGATCCCTATGTCAATAAGCCTGGTAATGGTCGATGGTGCATCCCCTGTATGGAGCGTAGAAAGGACGAGATGGCCTGTAATTGCCGCACGAAAGGCTATCTCAGCCGTCTCCGCATCCCTTATCTCTCCTATAAGGATGACATTTGGGTCCTGCCTTAAGATCGATTTTAGGCATCTGGCAAATGTGAGGCCTATATCCGGATTTACTTGTGTCTGGTTTATCCCTTCAATGCTATATTCTATCGGGTCCTCAACTGTCAGGATATTTGTAGTCTCCGATTTTATCCGGTTAATCATAGAGTAGAGAGATGTAGTCTTTCCGCTACCCGTAGGTCCCGTAACAAGGATAAGGCCCTTTCTCCTCCTTATAAGGGAATTTAATGAGACCAGGTCCTTCTTTGATATACCCAGTGTCTCAGGGGAGATGATCTGCCTGCTCTGATCAAGAATTCTTATGACGACCTTTTCTCCATACTGTGTGGGGAGACAGGAGATGCGGAGGTCTATCTCTCTATGATCAGATCTCACCCTGACAGCCCCATCCTGGGGCATCCTTCTCTCGGAAATATCAAGGTTTGCCAGGACCTTTATTCTTGAGATGAGAGGGTTCTGTACCCATTTTGGAAGCTGCATCTGCTCATTTAACAGGCCGTCTATTCTGCATCTTACCTTCATGCCCTTGAGGGATGGTTCTATGTGGATATCAGATGCCCTGGATTTTATTGCCTTGGTCATGATCAGGTTTGCAAGTTTGATGATAGGCGCTAATCTGGCCCTTTCCTCAATGGTCTTTATCTCATCAGTTGTGGTGATATCTGGGATGATCTGCAATATAGAGTCATTGAAGTTTTCCTGGGTCTCCTGAACTATGTTTTCAAGTGATGTATCCAGGTAGTTTCTCTCGATGGTGTTAAGTATCTCCTTTTTTGAGGCTATCATAGGATTAATTTCCAGTCCGCTATGAAATCCAAGGTCCCTTATCGACTCGTAATCGAGTGGGTCGACCATCGACACGGTGAGACACTTATTCTTGATACTTATAGGTATGGCAAGGTGCTTCCTGGCGAGTGACTCAGGGATCATCAATAAGGCCTCAGGCTCCAATTCAACCTCGTTCAAATCGACATATTTGTATCCGAGCTGGGAGGCAAGTGTTTGGGCTATCATGAGCTCAGAGACGAGCCCCTGGCTTGTCAGTATCTCGCCAAGTCTCTTTCCGGTCTTTTTCTGTTCACCAAGGGCCTTATCGAGCCCTTCCTTTGTAATCAGGCCCACCTCGAAGAGGAGGTCTCCGAGCCGTTTCTTATTGTGGGGCCTGCTCTTGTTTGCCGGTTTTGATTCTGCCACTTTTTTGCCCTTAAACGATTACTTAAATCTTATTCAGAATATTAAAAATATAGATCAATAAGTGAGGCTAAGTCAAGGCAGAGTTTTAAGGGGCAGGGTATGCCCAAAAAGTGCTTGACAAGGCGCCGTTTTGACTGCTATTTTTAGACGTTGAAGATACATCTTTAGTCCCCTAGCATATTATGAAGATAGCTGTTACAGGAAAAGGCGGTGTAGGTAAGACTACCTTTGCTGCCATTCTGGCAAAACTTTATGCAGAAGAGGGCAGAACGGTCCTAGCGGTTGATGCCGACCCTGATGCCAACCTGGCGTCAGCAATAGGCATCCCGCCGGATGAACTGCCTAAGATAGTCTCATTAATAGACATGAAGGATCTCATAGAGGAGAGGACAGGGACAAAGGTCGGCTCCATGGGCGGGATATTTAAACTTAATCCAAAGGTAGATGACTTGCCGGAGACCCTATGCTATCTCCATAACGGGGTAAGGCTTCTGGTCATGGGAAAGTCAAAGGAAGGGGGGTCTGGATGTTATTGTCCGGAAAACACCCTTTTAAGGAGCCTGATGAGCCATTTGATCCTGGAAAGAGAAGACGTGGTGATTATGGATATGGAGCCGGGGATAGAACATATCACCAGGGGGACATCCAATGGAGTGGATGCCTTTATTGTTGTTGTCGAGCCTGGTATGAGATCGATCCAGACTGCAATGCAGATAGACAGACTTGCGCTGGATATAGGAGTGGGGTCCGTGCTGGCAGTAGGAAATAAGATACAGAGGGAGGGAGATAAAGAGATCATCTGTAATGCCTTATCCGGCATAGAGGTCGTAGGGTTTATCTCCTATCATCAAGAGGCAATTAATGCTGATCTTGCAGGTGCATCTGCTTTTTCCACCTCAAACAGGATGATTGAAGAGATAAAAGGGATAAAGGATGCACTTGAGCGCAGAGCAGTCAGTCAATAAAGTCTTAGCTGAAAAGACCTGGCTGAGAAAGGAGATTCTGAGAAAGAGGAATCTCATCTCTCCTGAAGTAAGGGCCCAGAAAAGCCTGGCAATAATGGAGAGGCTTTATAAATTACAGGAATTTAGATCGGCCCGGCTGTTGCATATTTTTGTTTCTTTCGGGAGTGAGGTATCTACCGAACTGGTCATAAAGAGAAGTCTTGAGATAGGGAAGAGGGTCGTTGTGCCGATAACAGATAATAAGTCAAGAAGGCTTACCCTCTCAGAGATAGAAGATTACGATCTGGACTTAAGGCCAGGCCACTGGGGGATACTTGAACCGAGAAACGAGGCTGTTCGTGCAGTAGATCTGGATCAGCTAGACCTCATACTGATCCCGGGTGTTGCCTTTGATAAAGCAGGCCACAGGCTGGGACACGGGGCAGGGTATTATGACAAGCTCCTGGCCGGCTGCAAGGAACGGCCTCTTGCTATGGCGCTTGCATATGAACTGCAGGTAATAGATAGTGTGCCAGTCATGGAATATGATGTTAAAATAGATGGAATTATTACGGAGGAGAGATTAATTAAAGCTCAAATTACAAAATCCAAATATCAAATTTGAACTTTGAGCTTTGTAATTTGACATTTTGATTTCATTTATGGATCTAAAAAAGATAGAAGAAGGGATAAGGATAATACTGGAAGGGATAGGCGAGGACGTCAGGCGCCCTGGCCTCAGGGATACCCCCAAAAGGGTCGCGAGGATGTACGAAGAGATCTTTGCAGGTCTTGACGGATCGGCAGAGGTACTATTAAAGCCGATTAAGGGCGAGAGCCATGACGAGATGATCCTTGTTAAGGATATCCCCTTTTTTTCTGTATGTGAACATCACCTTGTCCCATTCTTCGGCAAGGCCCATATAGCTTACATCCCTAATGAAGGGAGGATGGTTGGTTTAAGCAAGCTGGCGAGGGCCCTTGAACTTTTAGCTAAAAGACCGCAAGTACAGGAGAGACTAACAAGTCAGCTTGCTGATATGATAGTTGACAAGCTGAAGCCGAAGGGGGCTATGGTGGTTATAAATGCTGAACACCTGTGCATGTCTATGCGGGGTGTGAAAAAATCCGGGTCAAAGACCATAACATCTGCTGTAAGGGGTATGTTCAAGACGTCTACCTCTACAAGGGCAGAGATGCTGGATCTGATGAGGGGGGAGAGTGGATAATGGCCAGCATTATTGACGGTAAGGCTGTAGCATCAGAGATAAGGGCAAAGATAAAGAAAGATGTGGAACAGTTAAGGTCAAAGGGGATTGTGCCGGGACTTGCTGCCGTGCTGGTAGGTGATAATCCGGCATCTCAGGTATATGTCAGAAATAAAAGGAAGGCATGCGAGGAGGCGGGGATCTATTCGGAAGAACATAAACTACCGGCTGACCTTAAACAGGAAGAGCTCGTCAAGCTGGTCAATGATCTCAATATTGACAAGAAGATAAACGGCATCCTGATACAGCTTCCTCTTCCCAAGCATATAGACAGCAAGGTGATTCTTGAGTGTGTATCCCCGGATAAAGATGTCGACGGATTTCATCCCTACAATGTAGGGAGGCTTACAGTAGGGGATCCCATCTTTTCTCCGTGCACCCCCTATGGGGTGGTAGTGCTGCTCGAACATTACGGGATTAAGATGGATGGAATGAATGCAGTAGTTATAGGCAGGAGCAATATAGTTGGAAAACCTGTTGCCCTTATGCTTATAAACAGGAATGCAACTGTAACTGTTTGTCATTCGAGGACTAAAGACCTTAAAGAGAGATGCAGGGAGGCGGATATCCTGATCGTAGCTGCCGGCAGACCCAGGATGATCAGGGGTGATATGGTGAAGGAGGGCGCCGTGGTAGTGGATGTGGGGATCAACAGGGAGGATAATGGCGGTCTTGTTGGAGATGTGGATTTTGAAGAGGCATCAAAACGGGCCGGATGGATAACGCCGGTGCCCGGAGGGGTCGGTCCTATGACTATTGCTATGCTTCTCAAGAATACAGTAGAGTCATCAAAGAGGGCCGCAGGCCTGATCTGATTATTTATGAGGTCTTAGATGATAATAACAAGTCAGAAGGAATTTAAGGATATAATCAAGGTCTTGTCAAAGGACAGGAAGGTCTTTCTTGTAGGCTGCAGTGAGTGCGCGGCCTTATGTGGAACGGGCGACGAGAAGGCGCTTGAGGCCATGAAGGAACGGCTTGAGGGTCAGGGGATCGTGGTTACGGGTGGAATGATTGCCAAGACAGGATGCCAGGTGCTAGGAACAAAGACAGAATTGAAAGGCCACAAAGATGCTGTTGATGATGCTGATGTGATCCTCAGTATGTCCTGTGGAGCCGGTGCCCAGACTATAGAGGAGTTATTCCCACAAAAAGAGGTCTATACGGCAAATGACAGCCTCTTTCTTGGAAATATGTCCAGGTTCCGGCAGTTCGATGAAAGATGCTCCATGTGTGGTAAATGCGTCTTAAACGAGACGGGAGGGATATGCCCTGTAACAAGGTGCCCGAAAGGGATATTAAACGGGCCTTGCGGCGGGGTCCGTGAGGGGGGGAAGTGCGAGGTAGATCCAAACCTCGACTGCTGTTTTGTCCTTATCTATGAACGACTAAAGAAGATAGATCAGGTAGAAAGTTTTAAGGATATCAAGGAGCCGAGGGATTTTCAGCATAGCCGTAAACCATCGAACTTGAAGATAGAGAGGTAAGGGGTTGGGGTTATTCAGAGATTCCTTTGAAAAAGGGGAGTTCCTTGTTACTGCTGAGTGCGGTCCGCCCAAAGGGACAGATGTAGCTCCCCTGCTGGCCCATGCAAAACATCTTGTAGGCAAGGTGCATGCGGTTAATGTAACAGATAATCAGGCGGCGATGATGAGGGCCTCCTCCCTTTCTGTATGCAAGCTCCTTCTAGATATTGGACTTGACCCAATATTCCAGATCACATGCCGGGACAGAAACCGTCTTGCTATCCAGTCGGATCTTTTGGGGGCCCATATATTGGGGATAAGAAATATCCTCTGCCTCACGGGTGATCATGTTACTGCAGGAGACCACAAGGAGGCAAAAGCCGTCTTTGACATGGAATCGGTCCAGTTGCTCCAGGTAGTCGGCTTCCTAAACAGCGGAAAGGATATGGCAGGGAATCAGCTTGAAGGGGCTACCGACCTCTTTGCCGGATCAACGGTGGTTCCTGAGGCGAACCCGATCGAGCCAACGCTTTTTAAATTCGAAAAGAAGGTGAAGGCAGGGGCAAGATTCATTCAGACCCAGGCCGTATATGATACAAAGAAATTTATGGATTTTATGGCGCGTGTCAATGAATCTAGGATGAAGGACGGAATAAAGATCCTTGCCGGGATACTCTTGCTGAAATCTGCCGGTATGGCGAACTATGTCAACAAGAATGTACCGGGTATAAAGGTACCTGAAGAGATGATAGCCAGGCTGAAATCCGCAGGCAAGGAAAGATCCCTTGACGTAGGCATAGATATCGCAGCCGAGACAATAAAGGGCCTAAAGGATTACTGCGATGGTGTACACATCATGGCTATAGGCGCAGAGGAGCATGTGCCGGAGATCTTGAAAAGGGCAGGCATTTAGATGGGGATCACAATACAGGATATCCAGAAGAAGAAGAGGGAGGGGAAGAGGATAAGCATGCTCACCTCCTATGACTTCCCTTTTGCCCAGATAGTGGATGAGGCAGGTATTGATATTATCCTGGTTGGTGATTCCCTGGGTGTTGTGGTTCAGGGGAGGGAGAATACGCTTTCCGTCACTATGGATGAGATGATCTACCATACCAGTATGGTTTCAAGGGGGGTAAAAAACTCACTCATTATCGGTGATATGCCTTTCATGTCATATCAAGCAGGAATTGAAGATGCCGTAAGAAACGCGGGCAGGTTTTTAAAGGAGGGGGGGGCGGCTGCGGTAAAGCTCGAAGGAGGATCTAACGTAGCAGATGTTATTACCGCCATCTCGAGGGCAGGCATACCTGTCATGGGCCATATAGGCCTTACCCCTCAGTCTGTACACAGCATGGGCGGATTTAAGGTCCAGGGAAAGGGGTCAGAGGCGGCGGAGAGATTGGTCTCTGATGCAAAGGCCGTAGAAAATGCCGGGGCTTTTTCTGTCCTTCTTGAAGGAATTCCGGCAGATCTTTCAAAGAGGGTAACCAAGGAGCTTTCGATACCAACTGTGGGGATAGGGGCTGGGCCTTTTTGTGATGGGCAGGTAATTGTCCTCCATGACCTCCTGGGTCTTTTTGACAGGTTTGTCCCCAAGTTTGTGAGGAGATACGCTGAACTAAAAAAGGTCTCTATTGATGCGATCAGGAGATACAGAGAGGATGTAGAGTCAGGCAAGTTCCCGTCTGAGGGGGAGAGCTATAAATAAAATGGGTGCAGCAAGGCTAAAAGTAAAACTATTGAGGCATACGCCGGATCCTGAGGGAGCGGTAGCCCTCGCTGCTAAACTCTGTTATAGTTCTTCGGACATTGATGCATTGGAGGAGAAGATAGGTTCCTCTGAGCAATCAAAATTCATAGAGAAGCTTGTTAAGATGGGGCATATGTCCCCTCTTGAGCATATCAACTTTACCTTTGGCATAGAGGGGATTTCACGGGCCTGTTCGCACCAACTTGTAAGGCACAGGCTTGCGTCATATTCCCAGCAGAGCCAAAGGTATGTGAGCGAGCAGAGTGGGAGGAGCGGTGACGGTCTTTTTGATTATGTGATTCCGCCAAGTATTCAGGCCGCAGGAAAGGGCGAATGGTTTTCGGAAAAGATGAGACAGATACAGACATGGTATGATGAGCTTGTCTCATGCGAGATACCTAAGGAGGATGCAAGGTTTGTCCTGCCTAATGCGGCCGAGACGAAAATCGTATTGACAATGAACGGAAGGGAGCTTTTGCATTTCTTTAAGGTGAGGTGCTGTGAGCGGGCCCAGTGGGAGATAAGGGAGATGGCCACTATGATGTTGTGGATGGTAAGGGATCAGGCCCCTAATATATTCAAAAAAGCAGGACCCGTATGCTTGTACGGGCCTTGCGATCAGGGTGAGATGTATTGCGGGATTATAGACGAAGTTAGGAAAAGATTTGCGGTGGTTAAGGTACAATCTTAGGAGGTATTAATGCTTATTATAGGCGAGAGGATAAGCATCCTGGCGAAGAAGATGAGAGATGCGATGTTCTCAAGGGATCCAAAACCGATCCAGGATAGGGCAATTGCACAGGTGGAGAAGGGCGCGGACATGCTTGATGTAAGTATCGGCCCTGCTGATGATGGAGGGGAGGCGCTCATGGACTGGGTGGTAAAGACCGTCCAGGAGGTGGCCCACGTGCCATTATGTATTGACACGACCAACCCAAAGGCGATGGAGGCGGGCTTGAAGGCCCATAATTCCAAATTTGGGAGGCCGATGATTAATTCGACAGACGGGTCAGAGGAGCGGATGAACACAATGCTCCCCCTGGCGGCAAGATATAATGCCGACATAATAGCTTTAACACTAAGCGGTTCAGGCATACCGGCAACAGCAGAGGACAGGTGCGGCATAGCAGCAGAGATCATGTCCAAGGCCATGGAGTTTGGACTTCCACTTGAGAATATATATCTGGATCCATTGATCCTGGCCATCAATTGCATGCAGGACCAGGCAAAAGAGGGGATAAGGGCGATAAAGCTATTCCAGGAGATAAATGATCCTCCCATGAAGACATCTGTTGGTTTGAGCAATATATCCAACGGTTGCCCAAAAGAGCTGAGAGAGATAATCAACAGGACATATCTTTCGTTTCTTATGTATGAAGGACTAACTGCGGCCATAGCTGATCCGACGGACAAGGCGCTCATGGATATAGTAAAGACAACAGAAATGCTCCTGGGAAAGAGGCTCTATGCGCACTCTTTTCTGGATGTATAATATCTATTGTTTTTTTAGTGGGAGGCAGTAAACCCGAAGTAAAATAAAAACAGCGAGCGAATGCGAGCGTAGGGAGGGGGAGGCTCCATCCGGCTTTGCCGGTGGAGGGGGGGGATTCGCTCCCCTATAATAGGAGGTTAGAATGCCATTTGTAGTGCCTAAGGAGAATTATACGGGCCGGATCTACACGGTGGAGTTAGGAACTGGTGAAAAGGCCATAAAGGTAGGTGGCGCGAATACTCTGCCTTACCTGGGGTTTGAAGGAGAGATCCCGAATCCACCTGCAGTTGCGATTGAGATTCAGGATATGCCTGCAAAGGACTGGCCTGAAACATTAAGAAAGTCCTTTGACGGAGCGACAGACGATCCTGCCGCATGGGCAAGGTTTTGTGAAAAAGAACTTGGAGTAGGGATAATTGCCCTGAGGTTGATAAGCACACACCCTGATTATGGAGATAGTAAACCGGAGGAGGCCGCAAAAACTGTTGAGGCGGTACTCGGTGCCATCTCCATTCCCCTGATTATACTCGGAAGCGAACATGTTGAGAAGGATACGCAGGTCTTGAAAACAGTGTCAGAAGCGGCAAAGGGCCGTAACTGCATCATTGGCAAGGCACAGGAGGAAAATTACAAGACTATAGCCGCATCAGCAATGGCAAACAACCACAAGATTATTGCTATGTCTCAGCTTGATGTGAACCTTGCAAAACAGATGAATATACTCCTGATGCAGATGGGGTTTGATAAGGAGAGGATTCTTACAGACCCTATGTCCTCAGCATTAGGCTATGGTCTCGAATATACCTATTCCGTCATGGAGAGGATCAGGCTTGCTGCGATTGTCCAGAATGACCCGGCTATGCAGCCGCCACTTGTCTCAGATATCGGCAGAAACGTATGGAAGGCAAAGGAGACAATTGCATTAGAGTCTGACATCCCTGAGTGGGGTTCCATTGAAGAGAGGGGGATCACATTTGAGGCTGTTACTGCAATAAGTATGATTATGGCCGGATCTGATCTTCTGATCATGCGCCATCCTAAAGCAATAGAAGTCGTAAAAAAGACCATCAATGAACTAATGGAAAGATAGTGGTAAAAACAATAACAACAGGATGTAGGGGCGAGGCGCCGCCTCGCCCCTGCTCAATCGTAATATCATTCCTAAAAGTAAACGGAGGATCTAAATAATGGCCCTTTCCGGTGTTGAGATTTTCAAGCACCTCCCCAAGACAAACTGCAAGGAGTGTGGCCATCCCACATGCCTTGCCTTTGCAATGAAGCTTGCAGCAAAGCAGGCCAACCTCGATTCATGTCCCTATGTCTCAAAAGAGGGGAAGGAGTTTCTCTCCTCTGCATCCGCCCCTCCGATAAGACCTATTTGTATAGGGCACGGAGACGGATCTGTGAAGCTTGGAGAAGAGACTGTCCTCTTCAGGCATGAGAAGAAATTTGTCAATCCATGTGCGCTGGCGCTCTCAATTGATGACAGTTTGCCTGATGCCGTGATATTAAACAGGATAGATGAGGTAAAGACATCAGAGATAGAGAGGGTAGGTCAGAAGTTAAGGGTGGAGATGATCTCTGTGGGCCATACCTCATCTGATCCGTCAAGGTACAGTGCCGTTGTGAAGCTTATCAGGGACAATGCCCCGAAGATCCCGCTGATACTGAACAGTAAAGATCCCGCTGCCATAGAATCTGCCCTTCCCCATTGTAAGGGTGCAAGGCCGGTTATCTATGCAGCCACAAAGGATAATGCTGAGGCCATGGTAAAGCTGGCCAAGGAGAACTCAGCTATACTTGGGGTGTATGCAGAAGGGCTTGATGCCCTATCCTCCCTGACGGAGAAGATAAAGGGTATGGGCCTTGATGACCTGGTAATTGATCCTGGCGCCGGCACACCGAGGAGGATGATAGAGGAGTATACTATGATAAGGCGCTCCGCTATAAAGAAGGGTTTCAAGCCTCTCGGTTATCCCATAATAACATTTACATCAAGCAAGGATGTATTTGCTGAGTCCATGAAGGCCAGCATCGGGATCGCGAAATATGCCTCCATTATAGTATTAGATTCTATTGAACGATGGAAGATGCTTCCCCTTATTACCCTTAGGCAGAATATATATACCGACCCGCAGGTGCCGATGCAGGTGGCACAGAAGATCTATAAGATTGGAGATGCGGACGAGAAATCACCGCTCCTACTTACAACAAACTTCTCCCTTACCTATTTTATTGTCCAGGGTGAGGTAGAAAACAGTAAGGTCCCATGCTGGCTTGCCATCATGGATGTGGAGGGTCTTTCCGTACTGACCGCATGGGCAGCCGGTAAGTTTACGGCGCCTAAGATCGCATCCTTTATTCTTGAGAGCGGTATAGGCGATAAGGTAGCCCGCAAGGAACTTATTATTCCGGGGTATGTTTCCATACTCTCTGGCGCCCTTGAAGAGAAGCTAAACAGTGACTGGAAGGTTGTAGTAGGCCCCCGTGAGGCCAATGCCCTTCCGGCATTTTTGAAAAACCGGGCGGCATAGCAACATGCCTTGAAGGAGCCGGATGGTTATCCTGTCAGCCTCCTTCTTATCGCTATAGAGATGGCGTGAATCTCATTCCTGGCATTAAGCTTCTTCACTGATCCTGGATAGATACTCTTTGACCATCCTTGGTGAAGCATTGACCTTCAAGGCGACCTCTTTTTGATCATAACCGAGAGATTAGGAAACGGATAAATTCCTGATGCCGGTGCCGCGGCATGCAGTCGCCGATCACCTTGCCGTCGAGCATGCTTAAGGCCGCAAAGAGAGTGGCCGTGCCATTTCTTTTGTAATCGTGTGTCATTGTTCCCAAGCGGCCCTTCTTTAACGGCAGGCCCGTCTGGGTGCGGTTTAAAGCCTGGATCTGGTTCTTCTCGTCTACACACAAGATCAGGGATTTGTCCGGAGGATTGAGATATAGTCCAACGACATCGTACAGCTTCTCGACAAAATGTTTGTCGCGGCTGAGCTTGAATGTTTTGATAAGATGCGGTTTGAGATTGTGCTCTTTCCATATCCGTTGCACAGTAGCCTTGCTGACACCTTGCGCTCGGGCCATGCTGCGCGTGCTCCAATGTGTCGCATTGCGAGGTGTCGTGTGAAGGGTGGTATCGATGACTGCACGGACTTTCTTGTCGGAAATGTCTGGAATGCGTCCGGGGCGAGGCGCGTCTTTTTCCAATCCGGGCAAGCGAAGGGCTAAAAAACGTTCCCTCCATAGCTGAACAGTCGGGCGGGACACCCCAAGTTGTTGAGCTATAATATGATTGAAAACACCATCGGCTGATAGTCGAATAATTTGCGCTCGTTGAATAAGGCGCAAAGGAAAGCTTTTTCCCTGCGCCCAGCGATTGAGGGTTCCCTCTTTTTCGGGAGAAAGGATAATACGTTCTGCTATGTTCATTAACGATAATCATATAATAATAATGCTCAAATATCAAGTTAATTCTGGGACACTACACTAGCAGCTCACCGAAGAGGCCCTTGAACCACGGCGACTACAAAATGCCAGCAAGAATCGCCAGCGGTACGAGCCACCAGAGCGTACTAATAATGGGTTTTAGTAATTGGGAGAAATCCATGACTGGCGCTTGTCACCTAACCATTTATTGAGCGATTTTCTGCACTTTATCAGGATTTTACGAACAGTTCAAGAAAAAATATAAATTCAAGTTGACCAACTGTATGTTTTGATTATACTTTCACAGTTGGATAATATTCCATTTTGCATATTGGACAGTTTTCTGCTCAACATCACATACTTCTTATCCCGGATGATATAATGACGCACTATGAGGCCGTCCTCAAGAAACGGTCGATTCCCGATTCCAGCCACTCGGAGTATAAAAAATGGCGCAGACATTATCTTGACTTTCGCGGCAAGTACCTGTTTCCGGATTCCAGGTCGGCATGCGTGAAGCTGTTTATCAATAAATTTCGGGAAAAGAAGTTAGGATTTCTTCACCTTTGCTCTACGCTTTTGGGACAGCAGCGGAATTAAACAACGCAAAGTCCTATTCACAGAGTCCGAGCCTGGAAAATACGCTTGAATATCCGGCTCTAGAACAACTGCACACTCTTTTGGTATGACGTCCTTGACAATAGTCGTACCATCCGCTTTATGGATAGTGATTGTATACCCAGTTTGCATGGCTTTGTAGTGCTTGCCACGCACTCCTCTCCTAAAATCATATTCGGTATGCATATCATTGTCCTCCACCTGTATTATTTTAGTCATTGCCTTCTTCATAAAGTTTCCGTTCCGATGGGGATGCCTTTCGGCAGGACAATACGTATGTTCGAGCCACGTTCGGTATAAACCACTACCAGCACACGGCCCTTGTCAGAACTCCCAATGTCAATATACCGTTTTTCGTCCGCCGAGTGGTCAGGGTCATGAATGGTAATTGAAAAAGGATCGGTGAAAACTTTTTTTCAGCGTAGCTCAACCACCCTTCCACCAGATTATAGCCGACCAAAAAATAATTACTGATGGGTATTCATCTGGGCCAATGTCAGGCCGAGGTATATAACTATAAGACCGAGGATAAGATTGACCCTCGCCATCCACGGGACTATAAGTTTAAGGAATCTCGACGGGGTCACACCCTCTCTTATCTTCTCGCCAAGAAGAGGACCCAGGACAAAATCATGGAAAAGGCTTAACAGGATCATGATCAACACAAGACCCAGCTTCAGGACAAAGACACTATGAAAACCATCTCCCCCTTCATGTACCATGTGACTGGTAATATGGTGATATATATTGATTGGCCCGGTGAGGATCAGCACAAAGATACAGATCCATCCGACAAGCTTAAAACGCCTCCCTATATCCCTATAAAGGATAGGCTGTACCTCTGGCGGGGCCGATCTTTTGAGGGATGGAGCGGCTATTATTGTGAGAAATGCCATTCCGCCGATCCAGACCATAGCGGCGATCAGATGAACCCAAAGGACTGTTATCCACACCATAAACCCCTCACTTATTATAAATTTAAATACGATTATAACACAATAAAGATACTCATCAATCCTAAATATAGATGCTTTGAACTGTCCTGCTTGCTACTCCTTACTTTAGTAACAAATTTTGTCAGCTACCTATGAAACAAATTTCATAATTCTAGTCCTTAGATTTTTAAATTAGATCATGTCCCCATATAAACCGTTTATTATTTATATCTTTATTGCAACCAATATTCAAACCCTAATCCTGGCACAAAAACTGCAAAATCAAGCTACCTGAAACAATTATTAATGAGTTAAAGAGTTTTTGACGCCTTCCAGGTCAGCTTGACATAGACCTTCAATCCTTTGCTCAGAGCAAACCAGGGGAAACCCTGGGGCGCAGAGTAACGGGGCT
>CAYZUL010000022.1:0-38139 GCA_964481895.1 uncultured Nitrospirota bacterium
CCTTAGTATCGCTCTCCCTTCGCTCCGCTCATGGAGAACGCGGGGCTGAGCCAGTGCCCCTTCCCTCAGCTTCGCGGCGGTTCAGCCCCGCGTTAGCCGCCATAAATGCCATAAATAATGATACAAATCAGAAACTAAAATGACATTCTTAAACTTATGGGAGGAGGTATGATATGGAACCATCAATAAATCAAGAGCAACTAAAAAATGTAATCAAGACAGCGTTAGTGGAGGTTCTTGAAGAACGGCAAGACTTGCTTTACGCTGCAATTGAAGATGCGATTGAGGATGCGGCATTTGCTCGTGCAATCGAGGAAGGTGAAAGTACGGAACTGGTAGAACGAGAAGAGATTTTCAAACTCTTTAAGGGTAAGTCGTGAAGGTTCAATTCAGGGCCGGCTTTTCCAAAGACTTCGCAGGATCAAGAATAAGAACTTATTGGATCGAATTAGAGTGACGATTGAGCACATTGAAAAAGCTTAAAAACTGCAAGACATATCTGATCTTAAAAAGCTGAAAGGTGGAAGTACTACTATCGTATCAGAGTTGGTGAATATCGAGTCGGGTTAACTATTGAGAATGATACGGTGGCCTTTGTTCGCTGTCTAAACAGAAAAGAGATTTACAGATACTTCCCATAAGGCATCTAACATACGCACATGCTCTGATTGTGATGCCGGAAGAGGATATTTGCTTCGGAAATCAAGATAATACCGAAGCCACTTCCTGTATTCGGCATGACGGGATACAGGTACCGCCTATTTCTTAAGGACAGCAGAATATTGTTCCCAAATATCAGATGGAATCAATTGTATAAACAGCTAACACCTAGAGGGACTAATATTCATGATTGAATATTAGTCCCTGAAAAAGGGTAATAAAATTCATCCGATAACGTCAATTTAATTTTTTATTGACCACTCATTCAAATTTATGCTAGTTTTACATAGTCGTTCAGATAACTGGGCAGCTTATTTCGATGAGGTATATCTTGATTTTCTGAGGAGGAAGGGCTAGTCTAAAAGCATGGATTACCAACATATAATTACTATCGAGCCAGGCAAGCGCGGCGGCAAGCCGTGCATTCGTGGATTGCGCATCACCGTCTATGATGTGCTCGACTACCTCGCCTCTGGCATGTCAGAGGACGAGATTCTCAGAGACTTTCCCGATCTCACACGTGAGGATATTCGGGCCTGCCTTGTGTTTGCCGCGGACCGGGAGCGCAGGCTGGTCTCGATCCCGACAAAGTGAAGCTTCTCTTCGATCAGAACCTTTCCCCGAGATTGGTAAAGGCGCTCGTAGATCTTTACCCTGGGTCCATTCATGTTAGGGATGTAGGTCTGCATAACGCTTCCGACGAGACGGTCTGGGAGTATGCTGCCCGCCATGGCCTGACCATAGTCTCCAAAGATGCCGACTTTCACCAGCGGAGCTTTCTCTTCGGACCTCCCCCGAAAGTGGTCTGGGTCCGGCGTGGGAACTGTTCGACATCTGACATCGAAGCAATATTGCGGGCTCATCATACTGATCTGAAATGGTTTGAACAAGATGAGAAGGGTGCATTTCTGGCCCTAGAGTAAACGCTTGCCCAACCTTCGCTGGAGCCGATCGGATAAAGTCGTCGCATTTTAGGCCGCATCGCTTCGCGGCGGATCGTGCCGTGAGAATACGCAAACCTCACTCCGGTAGACACGATTCGAAATCTTCTTGACACATCTCTTAAATTAATTTAGTATATGTCTAAACCTTTTAAATAGTCCTGCGAGACTATAAAGGGAGTCTTGATGTTATCTTACATAAGCAACGAAGAATAAAAAGACCTTCTCCCTTACGGGCAGAAGGTCTTTTTATTGTCAATAAAGAAGGGACGTTGGTGGGCAATAAGCTGATAATGGATAGCTTGGGGATAAACAGGGCCTTAAGCCGGATCACCCATGAGATTATTGAGAGAAACAGGGGGGCCCAGGACCTCGTCCTTATCGGAATCAGAAGCGGCGGTGTAGATCTGGCCAATCATCTGGCCAGAAAGATAAAGGAGCTCGAGGGGATTGATCTTGCTATAGGCGAACTTGACATTACCTTGTACAGGGACGATCTATCCAGCAAGAAGGAGCAGCCGATCCTAAGAAAGACAGTGATACCCTTTGATGTAACAGACAAGAAGATAATCCTTGTAGATGATGTGCTTTATACAGGGAGGACAATAAGGGCCGCACTGGATGGGATTATGGACCTTGGAAGGCCGAAGGAGATACAGCTTGCAGTAATGATAGACAGGGGTCACAGGGAGCTTCCGATTAGGCCTGACTATGTGGGGAAGAACCTTCCGACATCGAGAAATGAGGTTGTTAAGGTTACGCTTGATAAGGGGGGTGAAAATAGGGTGATTATAGCAAATGGGGCTTAAGGGAAAAGACCTGCTAGGTATAAGGGAATTAGAGACAGATGAGATCGGTCTCATTCTTGATACCGCAGAGTCATTAAAGGAGGTCTCAAGCCGCGACATTAAGAAGGTACCGGCCCTCAGGGGAAAGACAGTGGTGAATCTCTTCTTTGAGCCTAGCACAAGGACCAGGACATCCTTTGAACTTGCGGCAAAGAGGCTTTCTGCAGACCTGCTGAATATATCTGTTGCTACAAGTTCTGTTGTTAAGGGAGAGACACTATTTGATACTGCAAAGAATCTTGAGGCAATGATGGCCGACATTATAGTGATCAGGCACTCCTCCTCCGGGGCACCGGACAGGCTTGCAAAGAGACTTAAAAGCTCAGTCATAAATGCAGGTGATGGATCACACGAGCATCCTACTCAGGCATTAACCGATCTCTATACGATCAGGGAAAGAAAAGGGGTGCTGAGCGGATTAATAGTTACCATAGTAGGCGATATTGCCCATAGCAGGGTGGCAAGGTCCAACATATACGCCCTGGTGAAGATGGGGGCAGATGTAAGGGTGGCCGGCCCGCCTACCATGATGCCTGCCGGGATGGATAAACTAGGGGTCAGGGTCTACCATGATCTTGATGAGGCCCTATCCGGGGCGGATGTAGTGATGATGCTCAGGCTTCAACTTGAAAGACAGGGGAAGGCCCTGTTCCCGAGCATAAGGGAGTATTCGAGGCTCTATGGCGTCAATAGTGAAAGATTGAGGTTTGCCAAAAAGGATGCCCTGGTTATGCACCCGGGTCCGGTCAACAGGGGAGTGGAGATAACGTCAGATCTTGCGGATGGCGCATCCTCGGTGATAATGGACCAGGTAACAAACGGCATAGCCGTCAGAATGGCCGTCATGTATCTCTTGTCCGGAGGCAGGGCTTAATGAGTATATTGATAAAGGGCGGCTATTTAATCGATACAAAGGCAAAAAGAGGTGAGATAAAGGATATCCTTATAGTTGGCGGAAAGATCACCTCAATAGGAAAGGACTTAAGCCCGGGCCATGATTGCGAACACCTGATAGATGCCGCAAGGAAGATTGTAATTCCAGGTCTTATTGATATGCATACCCATGCCAGGGAACCTGGTTATGAGTATAAGGAGGATATAAGGAGCGTATCAGAGGCAGCGGCTGCCGGAGGTTTTACTACGATATGTACGATGCCCAACACAAAGCCGGTAAATGATAACAGGACTGTTACAGAATTTATAAGATCAAGGGCCAGAGAGGCGGGGATTGTAACCCTCCTCCCGATCGGGGCGATAACAAAGGGATCCCAGGGGGTTGAGCTGGCAGAGATAGGTGAACTATATGATGCGGGATGCTTAGCCATATCCGATGACGGCAGGCCTGTAATGAACAGCGAGGTGATGCGGAGAGGTATGGAGTATGCCAGGGGATTTGACAGGCTCGTTATATCCCACTGCGAAGATGCAAACCTATCGTCAGGGGGAGTAATGAATGAGGGGATCATCTCAACCAGACTTGGCCTTCACGGGATACCGCCCGCTGCTGAAGAGGTAATGGTTGCAAGGGATATTTTATTGGCGGAATATACCGGATGCAGGCTTCATCTGGCCCACATATCGACGGCAGGGTCGGTCAGGATCATAAGGGAGGCAAAGTCGAGGGGGGTCGCAGTTACCGCAGAAACAGCACCACACTATTTTGCCTTAACAGAGGAGGCCGTAGAGGGATACGATACAAATGCAAAGGTAAATCCTCCACTTAGAACTTCTCTGGATATGGCTGCGGTCAGAGAAGGCTTAAGGGACGGGACAATCGATCTTATAGCAACAGATCATGCCCCTCATGCACTGGAGGAAAAGGAACTTGAATTTGACCAGGCCCCATTTGGGATATCCGGGCTTGAGACGGCATTATCCCTGACACTGGGCCTTGTTGAGGATGGCATCTTCAGCCTCGAGGAGGCAATATCAAGACTTACAATAAATCCGGCCAGGGTATTAGGGATAGACAAAGGATACCTTGCTGTCGGTGTTGACGCAGATATCGCAATCATTGATCTTGACGATAGATGGGTGGTTGATCCGGCAAGATTCAGATCAAAGGGAAAGAACAGCCCCTTTGCCGGATGGAAGGTGAGGGGATCTGTCTTTATGACGCTGGCAGACGGGAGGATAGTATTTACAAGGTGAGTGTATGGTGATGAAGAAGGCTATACTGGCACTGGCAGACGGTAGGATATTTGCTGGGAAGTCATTCGGTGCGGAGGGTGAAACAACAGGGGAGGTTGTCTTCAACACAAGCATGGCAGGATACCAGGAGGTGCTCACTGACCCCTCTTATAAAGGGCAGATAGTAACAATGACCTGTCCCCTTATCGGAAATTACGGGGTTAACGATGAGGATATTGAATCCCCAGGACCGGTTGTTGAGGGCTTTATTGTCAAGGAGGCATGCAGGTTTCCGAGTAACTGGCGTTCCCGGAAGGGGATCGATCAATACTTAAAAGATAATGGTATAGTCGGCATTGAAGGGATAGATACAAGGGCACTCACAGTTCATATAAGGAAACATGGCGCCCAGCAGGGGGTTATATCAACGGAGGATCTTGACCTAGACAGCCTGATAAGCAAGGCGAGGTCCGCTCCTGGTCTGGTTGGAGAGGATCTTGTCAAGCTGGTTACATGCCCTGATTCCTATAAGTGGGAAGAAGGGAGATGGGGATTGGGGACCGGATATGGGAAGCAGGAGAACGTTCCAGATGGAAAGGGCCCCCGTTTCCTTGTTGTAGCATACGATTTTGGAATAAAGAGGAACATTTTGAGGTTGCTGGTTGATGCCGGATGTGACGTCATGGTTGTTCCGGCACATACGTCATACGAGCAGGTATTGGATCTGAATCCTGACGGTATCTTCCTTTCAAACGGCCCGGGTGATCCGGAAGGGGTAGGGTATGCCATAAAAAACATAATGGGGTTTATAGGGAAAAGGCCGGTCTTCGGCATATGCTTAGGACATCAGCTCCTCGCCCTCGCCCTTGGCGGAAGGACATACAAGTTAAAGTTTGGACACAGGGGAGGGAACCAGCCTGTCATGGATTTAACAACAAAGAAGGTTGAGATAACAACCCAGAATCATGGTTTTGCAGTGGATATAGGTTCGATAGGCGGCGACATGGAGCTTACCCACATAAATCTGAATGATAATACAGTAGAGGGGATGAGGCATAAAAGCCTCCCTGTCTTCTCTGTGCAGTATCATCCTGAGTCGTCGCCCGGGCCCCATGACTCAAGGTACCTTTTTGACTCCTTTGTTACCATGATGAGGGATTACAGGAAGGGCAGGGGATAGGTAATATGGACATATTATACCAATTCGCATTCAATAGGATACCAAGGCGGCTAGGAGGAGGCGACGCAGGCGTACGGTTTGTACGTTGAGGAGCCGACGACGAAGCCAACGCAGGTAGCCGAATGAAGGCGAATTGGTATTAAACCTTCAATTGAGGTCTGATATGAGAAGGGCAATTTTATTCGGGTTATTATGTATTTTCTTCCTTTCCAGTGCGGGATGTACGTTCTTGGCTGTAAACCTTGTAGCGCCTGTTGAGCCCCTTAAAGAAAAGAGGATCGCAGGGCATGGTAAGGACAAGATACTATTGGTGGATATCTCCGGTATCATATCAGCGGAGGAGGAAGGCCTTGGCGGAGAACCTGGGCTCGTTGAAAGGATAAAGGAAGAGCTGACAAAGGCATCCAAGGATGACAGGATAAAGGCGATAATATTAAGGATAAATTCCCCTGGCGGGACTGTTACCGCATCGGACATAATATACAATGAGATAATGAGATACAAGGAAAAGAATGGTGTGAAGGTTATAGCATCCATCATGGATCTTGGGGCCTCCGGTGCCTATTATATAGCTCAGTCGGCAGATAGGATCGTGGCGCACCCGACCTCTGTCGTGGGCAGTATAGGTGTTATAATGATCAGGGTGGATATAGGGGGCCTCCTTGAGAAGATCGGTGTGGAGGCGAAACCGATTAAATCGGGTGAGAAAAAAGATATGGGATCCCCCTTCAGGCCCCTTACCCCAGAGGAGCAGGAGATCTTTCAGTCTGTAATAGACAGTATGTATGGGAGATTCCTGGATGTCATAGTAAAGGGGAGGGGGATGGAACTGGATCGGTTAAAAAAGATAGCCGACGGGAGGATATATACGGCAGGGCAGGCAAAGGCCTTAGGACTAATCGATGGGATAGGTTATCTTGACGATACGATTGAGGCAACAAAGAGGGAGGCCGGCATTGATGACGCCTCAATTGTAGTCTATTATAGACCTTCATCCTACAAGAACAATATATATTCAAAGATATCAGGGGAGAGGGCTGATCTGGTCGGGATCGGATCAAGGGAAATAAGGGATATGATAAGGCCCAAATTTATGTATCTTTGGCTTCCGTAGATATGAAACGCTCACTATTATGAAACCAAGTTATCTGAATCTTACGGATTCTTCCTGGAAGAAAAGGATTGAGGAGGCATATTCACTTCTTGAGGGGTGCAGGGTCTGTCCACGGGCATGCGGGGTAAACAGGCTGGCGGATGAGAGGAACGGGATCTGCAAATCAGGTCTTAGGCCTGTTGTGGCGAGTTATAACATTCATATGGGCGAGGAGCCTTCCATCTCAGGCACTAGGGGGTCAGGGACGATCTTCTTTACAAACTGCAATATGAGATGTGTCTTCTGTCAGAACTATCCCATAAGCCAGCTTTCCAATGGGAATGAGGTGCAAGTGGAACAGCTAGCCCGGATGATGTGCTCACTTAAAGAGAGGGGTTGTCATAATATTAATCTGGTTACGCCGAGTCATTTTGTCCCCCAGGTGATAAAGGCGGTCTCGCGGGCAAAAGAGGACGGCCTTGATATACCCATTATCTATAACACAAGCGGGTATGACTCTTTGGATTCCCTTAAGCTCCTTGATGGCATAGTCGATATATATCTTCCGGATATGCGATATGCTGATAAGGGTTATTCATTACGTTACTCTGGTGTGGCAAACTATCCTGACGTGAATCGGGCTGCCGTGAAGGAGATGTACAGGCAGACAGGAGATCTACTATTGGAAGATGGTATAGCCTTGAGGGGACTGATTATAAGGCACCTTATCCTCCCTAATAATATCTCCGGAACAGGTGAGGTGATGAAGTTTATCTCATCTGAGCTGTCAAAGGAGGTCTATATCAGTCTCATGGACCAATATTTCCCGGCATATAAGGCAGATAATATCCCGGAGCTTTCAAGGAGGATAACAAAAGAGGAGTATGACAGGGGATTTAATCAGATGACAGCATGCGGCCTTGAGAATGGGTGGGTGCAGGAGCATATAGGGGCATAGTAGCTTTATGAATAAATGCTTAAGATTAATGTTTAGGTCAAGGTTGAGGAAAGTATTTTGCTTAACCTTATCCTTAGCCTCAGCCTTCTTCTTCTTTTTCGGCTGTCAGACCGCCCCTGTAACAGGGAGATCGCAGATGATCTTCTATTCTGAGGAGTCGGAAAAGAAGGTTGGCGAGGAAATCTACAAGGAGTTCCTGAAGGAGGCCAAGATCAGTAAGGACCCCGTCATAAATGAGGATATCAGAAGGGTCGGAACCAGGATTGCCAAGGCAGCAGACAGGCCTGATTATAAGTGGGAGTTCACAGTAATAGAGGACAACAAGACAGCTAATGCCTTTGCACTCCCGGGAGGGAAGGTGGCTGTCTATACAGGGATACTGAAGTTTACAAAGGATGACGCAGGCCTTGCAACGGTATTGGCCCATGAAGTAGCCCATGCTATGGCAAGGCATGGTTCGGAGAGGACGAGCAACGAACTTCTAGGCAGCATCGGTATGATCGGGGCCACTGTTGCCCTCGCTACAAGAGGACCGCAAGTATTGCAGGGCCTATACGATGTCTATGGTATAGGTCTTATGCTCCCCTTCAGCAGGAAGCAGGAGCTTGAGGCTGACAGGATAGGATTGATAGTGATGGCAAAGGCAGGTTACAACCCTGAGGATGCAATAGGATTCTGGGAGAGGATGGCCGGATGCCAGCTATCAATGATCGGAAGGCTCTGTTTTAAATCCTATGGTGTCCCGGATTTCCTATCAACGCATCCTTCGGATGAGGAGAGGATGAGGCAGATCCTGGAGCGGATACCGGAGGCAAAGAGATATTATCATCCTGAGGAGACAGGTTAAGTCTTGACATGCCGAAGCGGACTGATATAAATAAGATACTTCTGATCGGATCAGGTCCAATAATAATAGGGCAGGCCTGCGAGTTCGATTACTCAGGCACCCAGGCCTGCAAGGCATTAAAAGAAGAGGGGTACAAGATCGTTTTGGTAAACAGCAATCCTGCCACCATCATGACAGACCCTGAATTTGCCGATGCCACATACATAGAACCCATTACCGTAGAGATTGTCGAAAGGATAATAGACAAGGAGAGGCCTGATGCCCTCCTTCCAACCATGGGCGGACAGACCGCGCTGAACATGGCAGTTGCCCTCTCAGAAAAGGGTCTGCTCAAGAAATACAACCTGGAATTAATTGGCGCCTCTTATGAGGCTATTCATAAGGCAGAAAACCGAGAGGCCTTCAGGCAGGCAATATGGCGCATAGGTCTTAATACACCGGAGAGCTTCTACGCAAGGACAACCTTTGAGGCTGAACATGCGTTGAACCTGATAGGGTTTCCTGTAATAGTCAGACCCTCCTATACGATGGGCGGGTCAGGCGGGAACATTGCATACAACAGGGAGGAGTTCGAGGATTATGTCGAATGGGGTCTCAAGGCAAGCCCGGTCGGAGAGATCTTAGTCGAGCGATCAATCCTCGGATGGAAGGAGTATGAACTTGAGGTGATGAGGGACATAAAGGACAACGTGGTGATCGTGTGCTCCATCGAGAACTTCGACCCGATGGGAATACATACAGGTGATTCCATAACTGTTGCCCCGGCCCAGACACTAACAGACAAGGAATACCAGGTCATGCGTGATGCGGCAATAGCCATAATCAGGGAGATAGGGGTCGATACCGGCGGATCTAATATCCAGTTTGGCGTAAATCCGAAGGATGGCGACCTGGTCGTCATAGAGATGAACCCCCGCGTTTCAAGGAGCTCGGCCCTCGCATCCAAGGCAACGGGTTTTCCGATTGCAAAGATAGCTGCAAAGCTCGCAGTAGGATATACCTTGGATGAGATAAAAAATGATATCACGAAGGTGACCCCCGTCTCATTTGAGCCGACCATAGACTATGTGGTTGTAAAGATCCCGAGGTTTGCCTTTGAAAAATTTCCCAATACAGATACTACCTTAACCACACAGATGAAGTCTGTGGGCGAGGCAATGGCCATAGGCAGGACATTTAAGGAGTCGATGCAAAAGGCCATAAGGTCCCTTGAGATCGACAGTTATGGGTTTGAAGAAGGGATATATGAGAAGGATATAACAGCGGAAAAAAAGAGGGATATCGTTGTCGAGAAACTTAAGACCCCCAACTGGGAGAGGATCTGGTTTATAGCAGATGCAATAAGATCCGGGATGGGTACAGAGGAGATAGGCAGCCTGACAGGTATAGACCCTTGGTTTATAAATAATATACGGGAGATTGTAGAGATTGAGGCAGAACTTCAGGGTTCTAGGGTTTATGGGTTCAAGGGATCGAGCGAGAACCTCATGACCCCTAGATCACTAGACCCCTATCTATTAAGACGGGCCAAGGAATATGGATTCTCAGACGTCAGGATCGCAGGGCTCATCGGAAAGGACGAGGATCAGATTAGGGCCTTGAGATCGGGCCTGAAAATAACACCAAGTTATAAGAGGGTGGATACCTGCGGCGCAGAATTTGAGGCGTATACCCCATATCTATATTCTACATATGAGTCTGAGTGTGAATCCGGACCTACCAACAGGAAAAAGGTAATGATCCTGGGAGGAGGCCCTAATAGGATAGGCCAGGGGATAGAGTTTGACTATTGTTGTGTACATGGGGCGTTTGCCCTTCGCGAAGAGGGGTATGAGACCATAATGGTAAACTGCAATCCCGAAACGGTAAGCACGGATTATGATACCTCTGACAGGCTCTACTTTGAACCTCTGACAAAGGAGGATGTCCTGAATATTATAGACACAGAGAGGCCGGATGGTGTGGTAATCCAGTTTGGCGGACAGACACCACTTAAGCTTGCCGTCCCCCTTGAAAGGGCAGGCGTGAAGATCCTTGGGACACCCCCTGATTCAATAGATATGGCAGAGGACAGAGAGAGGTTTAAGGCCCTTGTTGATCGTCTTAAGTTAAGGCAGCCGGAGAGCGGGATCGCAAGGTCGACAGATGAGGCGGTATCAATAGCGGGAAAGATCTCCTACCCCCTCCTTGTAAGGCCCTCTTATGTATTGGGCGGCAGGGCCATGGAGATAGTCTACAGTGAGAATAATCTGAGGGAGTATATGATAAGGGCGGTGAAGGCATCTCCTGAGCATCCTGTTCTCATAGACAAATATCTTGAGGATGCAATAGAGGTGGATGTAGACGCCATATCTGATGGTTTTGATACGGTAATAGGCGGGATCATGGAGCATATAGAGGAGGCTGGTGTCCATTCCGGGGATTCCGCATGTGTATTACCGCCCTTCTCACTTGATGAGGGGATCATCAATGAGATCAGGAGGCAGACCCATGCGCTTTCAGGGGGTCTCAATGTAGTGGGCCTCATGAATGTCCAGTTTGCTGTGAAGGACGGCGAGGTCTTTATCCTTGAGGTAAACCCGAGGGCATCCCGTACTATACCCTTTGTGAGTAAGACGACCGGCATCCCTCTTGCCAAACTTGCCATGAAGGTAATGATCGGAAGGAGATTGAAGGATCTTGGAATATCTGAAGAGAAGATGGTGGGGCATATAGCAGTGAAGGAGGCTGTATTTCCCTTCAATAAATTTAAGGGCGTAGACACCATACTGGGACCTGAGATGAAGTCAACAGGGGAGGTTATGGGTATCGACGACAATTTCGGATCGGCCTTCTTAAAGGCCCAGGCAGCTGCCGGGGTACTCCTTCCATCCAGGGGAAGGGTCTTCATAAGCGTCAAGGACAGTGATAAACCCAAGATAGTACCTGCTGCAAAGCTCCTTGCGGCAATGGGCTTTTCTATATCTGCAACAAAAGGGACAGCGCTATTTTTGGAGGGTAATGGCATAGAGGTTTCAAGTGTTAATAAGGTTAAGGAGGGGAGGCCCCATATAGTTGATCATACAAAGAATGGGGAGATCGCCCTTATAATAAACACAGTAGGGGACAAGATCTCTCAGTCTGATTCATATTCTATCAGGAGGTCTGCTATAACCGAGAGCATACCATATTTCACTACAATAGGCGGGGCCAACGCAGCAGTCAAGGGGATCGAGGCAGCCCAGTCAAGGAGTATAGATGTTAAGCCCCTCCAGGGATATCATACATAAGGGGGATATGTTCCCCTCCGGATATGGCTACGGAGGTCAAAATTGAAGGTTCCGATAACAAAAGACGGATATGAGAAGTTAAGAAGCGAGCTTGAGCGCCTCAAGAAGATTGAGAGGCCAAAGATAATAAAAGAGATCGCCGAGGCAAGGGCCCATGGAGATCTTTCCGAGAATGCCGAATACCATGCGGCCAAGGAGAAGCAGTCCTTTGTAGAGGGAAAGATAAAGTATATGGAAGCGAAACTGGCCGACGCGACCATAATAGACACTAGAAATCTTTCAACAGAGAAGATCGTCTTTGGGGCAACTGTGGTATTAAGCGATACGCAGTCCGGGGAGAAAAAGAGGTATACTCTGGTGGGTCAGGATGAATCTGATCTGAAGGAGAGCAAGATATCCGTTCAGTCTCCTGTCGGAAGGGCCCTGATAGGTCATAAGGTAGGTGACCTTGTGGAGATAACTACACCTGCTGCTAAGTTTGAGTATGAGGTGCTTAATATAAGCTTTGGTAATGCATAATAATCCCCATTTTTCCCGTAGGGGCACGATGCATCGTGCCCCTACATCGTTCATTAAAAATTGGAAATTAATAATCCACCTTCTGTTAGGCACAAAAAGGTTTGGCGTAAATAATAGATGGAGGGAAAGTTTTAACTCTATTTTTAGCCGCCCGATGTTTGGGTTTGGATATGGGGTACTAATAAGACCCTGGGCCTGGAGGGGATTTTATAGGGTTATCAGTCTGAGGATCTCGATAGCAGGGTTCATGCCGTCCCGGAAATTCCCTTTGGGAGGGGAATGAAAACTAAAGTATACATAACTTGGTGCGGGCGCATCTAACCCGCAGGTGCCCCGGTTTTAAAAGAATTTATCGGTTCAGTTTTTTCCCACCTAACGAAGGGAGATGCTTCCCCTGATAAAATAGGAAACTATTCAAAGTTCTTAGATTACTTAAAAACAGATATGGCTTTGACATATGGACGTCTGATTCTTATAAATCAGACCCTTTTATATTCAGTGAACGATATAACATAGAAACGATAATCTCTGGTATAGACAATTACTTTTAAAACTCACCCTTGATGTGGTAAAATAATAACATCTATAATACCAATTCGCATTCAACAGGATACCAAGGCGGCGAGGAGGAGGCGACGCAGGCGTACGGTTTGTACGTTGAGGAACCGACGACGAAGCCAACGCAGGGAGCCGAATGAAGGCAAATTGGTATAGGGCATCTCCTGAGCAATCAGGACAAAAATCCATTTTTTTTAAATTTAAGGAGGTGTTATAAGTGATGAAATTCCTAACCTTAGCAAGGGTAAGCCCCGGGGCATGGGGAAAGATAGAAAAAGACCTTCCGGCTGCTTGCTACAAGGGCATGAAATCGGCCTATGTAACCTATGGCCGGTATGATCTGGTTTTTGAGTGGGAGGCCAAGGATATGAATGAGGCAAACAAGGTCATGAAGTATATTGCAGGGTCCGGCCTACTGTCATCTGAGACCCTGGTAGTCGCTTCCACGCTTAAGGAATTTGGCAAGGTATAGCCAAAACCGCTGCTAGTGTTGGTTGCAAAAGAGGGGATGGAGTCCGGCGCTTTTTGGGGATTGCATCCCCTTCTTTTAATCTATTGATTAACCAGTCTGTATAAAATGCCGGTATATCTGTCCTTCTGCCGGCTGAGATGATATTCAAATTAGATCCCTGACCATCTCCACAATCTGATCTACGACCCTAAGAAATGACCTCTCCGTCCTTCTCTTTTTTAACATCCCTCTCGATCCGCTCCATTATCACTTGCCCGGAAGGCCTTGTAACAAGGTCTCTGGAGCCGTTTTTGAGTGCTTCTTTGAGGAGGGCATAGAGATTGTAAATGTTCATTGTTGGTATTAACTAAATTGTGAACGTAAACCTCATAACGTTATCTAATATTTACACCTCGTATATTTCTCATCCTTTGTCTCTTTATATACTTCACATTTTAACATCTGTTTGCACTCAGGGCAGAAGCCATCACAACCGTCTTCAATATAAGTAAATCCAAGTTCAGACAATATCTTATGGAACTGCTCAGGATCATCGAAATATCGCTCAATTTTTTCGACTGTTTCCCTGAAATAGATCTTTAATGCTTCCTTTTCGAGATCATCCTTCATATTTTCATACTCACAAATTCAGATGCACTCTTAGTGCCCCGTTTATTGCCTCTTTAATTTTGTAATCATCTATAGTGCCCATTAAATCTTTTAGCCTCTGTTGTGATATCGTCCTTATTTGGTGGGCAAGGATGATAGAATCCTGCAGAAGACCGCCTATCCCTCTTTTCAACATGACTTCATTAGGATAGACCTTCCTTCCCTCCTTTAGTGAGGTTATAGGCAAGACAGTAGTTACCGGCATATGCCTATTAAAATCTTCATCGCTAACAACAATAACTGGGCGTTTTCCTCTTTGTTCTGAGCCCTGAACAGGATTAAGGTCTGCTATAAAGATTCCCCACTTAAAATTCATTTTTCCTCAGTATCAAAATCTGCATACTCAAAATCCCTTTCTACCTCTTCTATATCAGAAAGAAAAAGCGGGTCATTGCTTGCCTCGATAATGGCCTCCCTGATCCGTTCTTTTTTTATCCTCTCAATTTCATCCTTAATTGCGGTTTCAACAAAGGCATTCATTGATTTAAAAAGCCCCCTTTCAATAATCTCCTTGGCCTCTGCCATCATCTGTTCATCCAGGACAAAAGTTGCCTTTTTACCCATAGCCTACCTCCTTTAACCAGTTTTTAATAACGTAACATAGGGAGGTAAAAATAGCCAGCTATATCTATGGCTTTAATTGCCATCTTGTTACATCATATAATGTCACAGCATAAAAAATCAAGATTAAGTTATACCTCCGGCAGCATAATATTTATCAGGGTAACGTCTTTAGACCACTATCTCAGGTGTTATCATCCACTGTAAGGACCATACACCAGCATTGTCCTTTTCAAGACAAATGACACCACCTGTCTTGATTGAAACAATATCCCTGTTTGTATTTCCAGTAAGCAATAGGGTGGTAAGTTTCTCAAGGTGTGGCAGATGGCCTACGAGCATAATGGGATCAGCTATCTCATCAAGGCGTTCCGCCCATATGGCAGGGTCATCCGAGGGGGCAAGCCCTTCTGTTTCCAGGGTTCCGTTTATCGGTTTTAGATTTCCGGATAAGACCTCTGCCGTCTGTTTTGCCCTTAATTTACCACTATGGAATATCTGATTAACACTGATATTAAGTCTGGCCAGATAAGAGGCTGTCCTGCTTATCTCCTGGGATCCCTTTTCAGAAAGAGGCCTTGAGGGGTCTTCCGCTTCGCTCTTTGCCTTTCCATGCCTGACGAGATAGAGGAGCATTGACTTACACCTTTTGCTTTAATTCTTGATATAATTTTTTTTTCTCGCATGCCCATCTCCAGCTACATCTAATGCATTCTGCTTTGTGCCATTCATGAAAGATACCAGGAATTCTTTTCTGTATTTCCTGCCAACCTATCTTTGCGCCCGGACTGAGATTGAGCAGATTTAAGGCACTCTTGTCCATCTGTCTTATATCTTCGTCTGCGTTGTCACTATATAGACATCTGTTGTCTTTAAGATGAGGACACATTACGCATACGTCATCTCCCCCCTCGCAGATATCTACAGCACTGGTTTCAATATTAGCAAGGACTTGCTTTAGGTTTTCGACAAAGGGAATGTTATAACCTTCTCCCCTAAAGAAATAAAGGCAAATTAAGTGATGTCCTCTGAGGCCACGCATATTTAAAATAATAACCCAGGTTTTCAGTGATCATCAAGTGTATATGTTTAAGACGAAATTATAGGCCATCTAACATTATGATTAAATGGCTAATTCAGGACATGGAAAGAATTAATGCGGGTCGTTGATTTTAGCCTGTCGCACCGTCAGTGCTTAAGATTAATTTATCACCGGATTTGATGATATTGCCGCGCCCAATGCTGTTCCACTTCTTTATCTGCCCAACAGGGATATTGAACTTTTTTGATATATCCCAAAGGGTATCGCCCTTTCTTACCCTATATATGAGGTCATCATTATCTCCCGTGCCCCTTTTTGGGCTAATCCCTTTTTCAATGCTTGCATATTCTATCTTCTTCCTGGGCATCGTCAGAAATGGTGCAAGGGTTATGTAATCCCCTTCCTTTAGGATTTTATCTTTGTTAAATCCGTTTATTGCACACAGAACATCTACAGGAATACCCTGGTTCCTGGAGATAGTGGCAAGGGTCTCCCCCTTTTTCGCCTTATATCTCTGGGTTTTGAGGCGTTCCTCTCTGGGGATGGAATTAAAATTTTTATAAAAAATCTCACCCTTTCCAGATGGGACATGGACTACAAATTCCTTCTCCCCCGGGGGGGTCATATTGCGTTTAAGGTGTGGGTTTAACTCCTTAATCTCTTCTAATGGGACCTCTGATGCCCTTGCGATAATGGCAAGATCAGTGGGGCTATCTACAGTAACCTCATCGTATGGCATAGGGTTTTGGTATTCTACCTCGAAGCCATACCTTTCAGGGTTTTTTGCTATTAACGTTGCTGCCATAAATTTTGGGACATACTCCTTTGTCTCACTTCTGATAAGCTTAGTAGATGTTAAGTCCCAGAAATCATTCCCCTTTGACTTTATCAGGGCCCTTTGGATCTTCCCCTCGCCTGCATTGTATGAGGCCATGGCAAGATCCCAGTCTCCGAACATCTCAAATAAGTCTTTAAGATATCTGGCAGCTGCAACGGTCGATTTGGCTGGATTGCGTCGTTCATCTACCCAATCATCTATGCGCAACCCGTATTTTTTTCCTGTTGATTTCATGAACTGCCATGTTCCTGCTGCCTTTGCCCTGGAATAAGCGTTTGGGTTAAATCCACTTTCTATCAGGGATATATAGACCAGATCTTCAGGCAGGGCATATTCCCTGAGGACCTGCCTCATCATAGGGATGTAGAGGCTGGACCTTGAAAGCCAGAGGGTGAATTTATCTTTGATCCTTGTTTGAAAATAGGTAATATGGTTTACCACGTGTTTATTTATTACTATGGTCATTTCGGGGACATTCAGATCTGCTTGTTCCTGATTGAACGCGGCATCGATGTTTAATTTTACCCCAGGATCCAACTCTCTAGCTCTAATAGGGGCCTCTGAAGAAAGTAGGTTAAGGCTCAGGGAGTCCTCAGCCTTCTTCTGGTCTTCCCCATCAGGGAGGTCTTTAATTGCTGTTCTGTCCAGACCTGGTTCTTTATCTAATGAAGAGGGAAGTTCTTTCTTATTTATTATTAAGGTATTTTCTGCATGGCTGTCAGCAGTTGCGTCATTTGTGGCGAAGGCTAAATGGGGATGGATATAGATAAGACTAAGGGATAATAACATTATTAGAGGATAAAATCGAGGATGGTAGCCGTTGCTTCGTTTCATTTATTTTCTCCTTAACCAGCGCGGCAAATAACATACTACCAAAACACTAGATACACAGGCATTCCAGAAAAACCTTTGAATGATACTGGTACATATTATAGGTTCATAAGTCTAGTTGTCAAGAAAATTGTGGATTATATTGGAGGAGATATGGGTAGTTTTAAGGAAGGCAGGTTTTTAGGAGAAGAATAAACTTGACCGCAACTGTCCTGGTGACAATTAGGAGGTAAGGCCCCGGACCATCTCTTCCACTTCTGCTACAAGGGTCTTTACCATCTCTTCCTCTTTTATCTTTCTCGCAACCTTTCCATTCTTAAAAAGAATGCCCTTACCCTTTCCGCCGGCTATACCGAGATGGGCCTCTTTTCCCTCTCCGATCCCATTGACCACACAACCAAGGATGGAGATATTAAGCGGTTCCTTTATATGGGAAAGCCTCATTTCTGCCTCCCTGGCGATCCTCTCCACATCTATCTCGCTCCTTCCGCAGGTCGGACAGGAGATGATATTTATTCCCCTCTTTCTGATACCAAGGGCCTTTAAGATTTCATAGGCAACCCTTACCTCTTCAACAGGATCGGCAGTCAGTGATACCCGGATAGTATCGCCGATCCCCTCGGCCAGGAGCATACCAAGACCTATGGCGGATTTTATGGTGCCTGAGAAGGTCGTACCAGCCTCTGATATGCCGATATGGAGAGGGTAATTATTCTGCTGGGAAAATAGTCTGTACGCCTGTATCGTATCTATAACATTTGATGCCTTAAGGGATACCTTGATGTCGTGGAAATCAAACTCCTCAAGGATCGCTATGTGACGCAATGCCGACTCAACCATTGCCTCAGGTGTAGGGTGACCAAATTTTTTAAGCAGGTCTTTCTCCAGAGATCCGGCATTAACACCAATGCGAATCGGTATCCTCTTTTCTCCTGCCTTCAGGATGACTGCCTCAATCTTCTTTTTCGATCCAATATTTCCGGGGTTGATCCTGAGGCCGTCCACGCCCTCATCCATGGCGAGCAATGCCAGCCTATAGTCAAAGTGTATATCCGCTACCAGAGGGATGCTGATCTTCGACTTTATCTTTGAGATTTTTTTTGCGCCACCAAGATCAAGGACGGCAACCCTGACAACCTCGCAACCTGCCTCCTCAAGTCTCCTGATTTGGGAAACAGTAGCCCCCAGGTCCCTCGTCTCGGTATTTGTCATTGACTGGACCGCGACAGGCGCACCTCCACCAATCTTGACCTGGCCGACTGATATCTGACGGGTAGGTTTCCTCTCGATAAACATATTGATTATTGTTTTATGAAGAACCTCATAATATCGTTATAAAAGGCGAAGAGCATGAGGGATACAAGGAGAAATAGGCCTATCTGCTGCGCAATCTCCCTCTTCTTGATACTGACAGGCTTCCCCATAACTGCCTCGATAAGAAAAAAGAGGATATGACCCCCATCCAGGATAGGTATCGGGAATAAGTTAATGACGCCCAGGTTGATGCTCAGGATGGCTATGAAGAGCATTATATTTACAAAACCCTCTGATGCCTGCTGCCCTGCCATTTGGAGTATAAGAATAGGCCCGCCTATAGTATCCGCCGGGATCTCTCTCTGGAAGATCTTTATAATCCCTACCACCGTTAATTCTGTTATATTCCATGTCCTCCCAATGCCTAATACTACAGCCGAGACAGGATTATACCGCTTGGTAATGAAGACACCTTTTGGCCTGACCCCGATCCTGCCCACCCGCACCTTCTCCTTAAGGGGATTCTCATCATCAACAACCATGGGTGTAATCTTTAAATCTATCCGGTTATCCCCCCTCTGGACAGTGAAGGTCATCGCCTGCTCCCTGTTCTTCTCGATGATCTCCTTCATCTCATCCCAGAGCGATATCTCCTTTCCGTTGATGGCAACGATCTTGTCGCCGGGTAAAACCCCTGCCTTCATGGCCGGTGAATCCCCTATAACATCACCGATCTCAGTTGTAAGGAGCGGGATACCAACCATGAAGAGAAAGACAAAGATCAGCGCGGCAAGGACCAGGTTGAACAATGGCCCGGCCATGACTACAGCAATCCTCTTTCCAACGGTCTGATCAGAAAATGACCTGCCCTTATCCTCAACAGACATCTCTTCTGTCGGATCTTCTCCCAGTAGTTTTACATATCCTCCAAGGGGGACAGCAGATATAAGGTATTCTGTCTCGCCTATCTTCCTGCCTACGAGTTTTGGCCCGAATCCCAGGGAAAACTTTAATACCCTTACGCCGATCCTCCTGGCAATCAGGAAATGTCCCAATTCATGGAAGAAGACGAGTATCCCCAGGACAAAAGCAAATGCAAATATTGACTGCAGACTAAACATCTGTAAACTCCTCCTAATTAACTAAGGGAATTAATATATCCCGATGCCGTTTCCCTTGCCCATCCGTCGGACACGATGACATCTTCAAGCTTCTCTACCTTTTTGGCAGACGCAGAGTCCATAACCTTCCTTATGATCTTCGGGATGTCAAGGAATCCGATATTTCCATCTAAATACGCCCTTACAGCCTCCTCATTGGCTGCATTGAGCATTGCCGGCATAGTGCCTCCAATATTCATGGCCTCATAGGCGTACGCGAGACATGGGAACCTCTTCAAATCCGGCTGTCTGAATGTAAGTTTTCCAATCTCCGCGAGATCAAGCTGGGGGAGCCCTACTTCAAGCCTCTCAGGATAATTTAAGGCATAGGAGATCGGACCACGCATGTCAGGGACGCCTAACTGAGCTATTATAGATCCATCTTTGTAAGCTACCATAGAATGGACGATGCTTTGCCTGTGGATCAGCACCTCGATTGATCCTGCAGATATATCGAAGAGCCACCCGGCCTCTATTACCTCAAATCCCTTATTCATAAGGGTGGCTGAGTCAATTGAGATCTTTGCCCCCATCTGCCAGGTCGGATGTCTCAATGCCTCATCAGGTTTTATCGCCCTTCTCCTCGATAATGAGGCATCAAGGAGCGGACCGCCTGAGGCTGTAATAATCAATCTCCTCACGTCTTCCCGCCTGTGTCCGGCCATAGATTGGAGCAGGGCCATATGCTCGCTGTCAATGGGTATTATCTCAACCCCATTTTTAGCGGCCTCCTCCATGACTATCTTCCCTGCCATAACGATTGTCTCCTTATTGGCAAGGGCCACATTCTTCTTTGCCTTTATTGCCGATAAGGTTGGTATCAGGCCTGCTGCGCCCACTATAGCTGATACCACAAGATCACCATCCGGAAAAGTGGCGACACGTATTAATCCTTCAACGCCGGAACAGACTGTAATATCCCTGTTCCTTAACTTCTTTTTCAGTTTTTCTGCCTTCTCCTCACTGGCAAGGGACACGATCTTCGGGCCAAATTTCTTAATCTGTCTTTCAAGCTCATCGCTGTTCCAGCCTGCTGTCAGCCCGACTACCCTGAATTTATCAGGAAATTTAGATATCACATCGAGTGTGTTTCTACCAACTGACCCGGTCGAACCTAATATGACAATCTTTTTCATCTTTGTTTCTTCAGCCTAAACGATTATCGATCCGGCATATTCCCTGATTAAGAGGTAGTAATATAGTGCAGGCGCTGTAAAAAGGAGACTGTCTACCTTGTCCAGGAGTCCACCGTGTGCCGGAATCAGGCAGCTGGAATCTTTTACACCGGCGCTCCTCTTTAAGAGTGATTCAGCAAGGTCGCCTAACTGCCCGAGTGTTCCAAGAAATAATCCAATAGTTAACGCATCACGCAAAGATAAGGATTGCAGGAGCCAGCTCTTTCCCGCTACTGCCGTAATAATGGATACTGCAAGCCCGCCTATTGTTCCCTCAATTGTCTTGTTCGGGCTTATTTTTGGCGAGAGCTTTGACCTTCCGAGATATGTCCCGGCATAATATGCCCCCGCATCACATCCCCACGTGACAAGAAAGAGAAAGAGGATTAGAGATCCGCCGTTTATAGAATTTCTGATTAGTATTAAATGGCTCATGAGCCAGCTTATATATATAACCCCGAACAGAATAATGGCAGAGTCCACGAGTCCATCTTTTATTTCTTTTTTGAAGAATACCTGATATATCATTATCGAAATAATCATGGTCGTAACAATCGCGCCATGGGAAAAGTGACCCCTTAAATAGAAGCTCACTGAGAGAAAGAGCCCGAGGGATAATCCCAGAACGATCTGTGGAACAATAGATTCCTTATAGTAAAATCTATAAAATTCATATTGTCCTATGAGGATTGACCCTGATACGAGGAGAAAGAATACAAATGGCGGGAAGTGCCTTATTGTGATATAAAATGCCGGTATAAAGAAAAGCGCCGCAAAGAGCCTGTTACTCCGCACCACGGGACCTCTTAAGGCCTTTTCCTGCCACCTGTTCCTTTGTCAATCCGAACCTCCGTTCCCTCTTTTGATAGTCCAGGATTGCCAGTAGCATATCCCTCTTTCTGAAATCCGGCCACAGCGTGTCGGTAAAGTATAGTTCTGTATAGGCTATCTCCCATAGAAGGAAATTACTTAATCTCGCCTCCCCGCTGGTCCTTATCAAGAGGTCCGGCTCTGGGAGGAAGTTTGTATAAAGATACCCAGAGAAGGTAAGCTCTGTTATCTCCCTGTCTTTTAGCCTTCCATTACTATAATCGTTGATTATCTTATTGACAGCATCAGTAATCTCCGTCCTCCCGCTGTAGCTTAGCGCCAGGGTCAGGGTCATCTTGTCATTTTTTTCTGTCTTCTCCTCTACATTCCTGATCCACCTGATAACAGAGGCGGGAAGTTGCTCAATCCGCCCTATGGTCTTAAACCTTACCTCGTTTTTCAATAGCGTTTTTAATTCCCTTTGCAGATACTCTTCGAGGAGGTTCATCAGTGTTACTACCTCTCTCCTTGGTCTCATCCAGTTTTCAACAGAGAAGGCGTATATCGTGAGTGCCGATATCCCAAGTTCCCTGCACAGCGTGACCGCGTCCCTGACAGATTTTATCCCCTCCCTGTGACCGGCAAGCCGGGGGAGCCCCCTCTTCTCTGCCCACCTCCCATTCCCGTCCATTATAATTGCTATATGAGACGGAAGATCGCCCTCTTTGACAAGCAGGCAGATCTCCTCAGTGGTCAATTCTTCTAAATTATTCCCCTTTAAGCAATCCATTTCTTGCTGGTTTTTTTCCTTTCGGTAAAACTGATGTCTTATCCCTTACTATATCATAATTATATCTTTGTCTTCCATTGAGAAGTAGTCTAATCTACCAGAATTAAAGCAAAAATTTATCGTGGTTTGCCGGTTCGTTGCGGCTGGAACGGGTCTTGATCTTGTCACCAATTCTATTATTTTTTCAAATAAGGATATAGGTTTTGACCAAGACATGTCAAACAAAATCGCCGAGAAAGGCCGATGATTTAATCAAGGCGGAGCAATCAAATTTGACTAAAATAAACCAGGGGTTAGGGGAGATTTTTAGAAAGAAATCATCCGCTTACTTATGATCGTCTTGGTAGCTTTGACATGACCGTGATGTAGGTAGGCTCTTTCGTCATCCTTTGTGTTGCAGGCAATTCGTGCCCTTAAAAAGGTCTTATAAAATTCGTTAAATCTGATATAATATCCTTAAACAAGAGGGAGGGACTGCATGACCAGAGCGATAAACCGCAGGGAAGACCTCATTATTGTTTGATATCTATCTCACTGATGAAGCCCACGGGCAGTTAAACAGGCTTAAGACTGACAAAGGACTTTCTAAAAGGAGTAGTTTTTTATGAATATAAAAGAGCAGGCAATAAAGGATTTGGATACATTAAAGCCATCGGAGCTACTTATTGTATATGACCTGATATTATCATTAAAAGGCAAAAGGCCTGAAAAGGCGCTTCCAGTCGTGTCGGCTTACAAAAAAGTAAGAGAGGCGCTGAAAGGATGTAAAGACTCCCTGACTGAGGACATACTCAGCGCCCGCAAGGATAGGATATGAGGCTGTTCTTTGATACATCTGCGCTGGTCAAGTTTTTTCATGAAGAAGATGGTTCGGAAAATGTTACGGAATTAGTGACTTCCCCGGACAATGAAATATGGGTCTCAGAACTAGCAAGGATAGAATTTCTAAGCGCGCTACTGCGGAGATTTAGAAACAAGGAAATAACAGAGGAAAAACTGGACGAGGCAATTTCAGGATTCAATGAAACCATAGTTTCTTTTAATGTCGAACCGCTTGGACAGGCAATAATTAGGGAAGCTGAATCACTGATGAGGAAGGCCGGCAAGAGACAAGGCATTAGAACATTGGATGCCTTGCATATCGGCACTTTCACTCTCATTTCAGGAGATGATTGGGTATTTGTGGCTGCCGATAAAACACTTTGCGGCATAATACAATCAATCGGATTTAAGGCTATAAATCCGATTGAAGGATATTAAACATGGCCTGCATATATCCACCCCCGCCTTGCTGCATATAAGGTTTAGTCCCCTAAAATCAATAGATTCTGTCTCAGTTGCCCGAGGCGGCTTGGCCTCGATATAAATCCTGGGAGAGCCGTTGATACGAAGGGAGTAATCTACCCGGCCGCCCGAGACGTTTTCCTCCAGCCCCACTTCATTCCGGTCTTGGGTATTCCATCCCAACGATTGAAGCAACGGTTCGATAAAACCGTTCTTGGTCTCAGATTCGTTGTACTGAGCGATCGCACCCGCGGCCTCTTCCCGGTGGAATTTTTCAACCAAATATTGGATCTTCTGTTGTGGTGTGGATTCGTTCATTCCTGTGAGATCCGGCCTGACAAGATGGCTATAATCATAGCAGTTACAAAAAATTAAATCAATAAATGGGATCTTGCAGCCATATCCGATCTTCTGATAGAATTTTTTGATGATCTCAAAAGATATTATCCGCTCTTTCGAGGATATTGCAGGAACTGAGGCGGTTCATCATGAAAAAGAGGCCCTCCTCTGCTATTCCTATGATGCTACCCAGATAGAACACCTCCCTGATCTTGTCATCAGACCGTCTTCAGATGACCAGATATCCATGATTCTTAAGATTGCGAATAAAGAAGGGATCCCTGTTGTTCCGAGGGGCGCCGGGACAGGATTTTCCGGAGGTTCGATCCCACTTAAGGGAGGGATTGTGCTATCCCTGGAGAGGATGAACAGGGTCCTTGAGTTTGATGAGGAGGATCTGATTGCAGTTGTTGAGCCGGGCATTGTCCTTGGAAGATTCCATCGTTTTGTTGAATCAAAGGGCCTCTTCTATCCCCCTGATCCATCCAGTTCTGACTTCTGCACTATCGGCGGGAACGTTGCCGAAAACGCGTCGGGTCCAAGATCAGTGAAATATGGCGGGACAAGAAACTATGTATTGGGGCTTGAGGCGATTCTGCCCGACGGGAGGGTGTTTAAGACCGGTGCAAGGACAGTCAAATCTGTTGCAGGCTATGACCTTACACGACTTATGGTAGGTTCAGAGGGAACCCTTGGGGTAGTTACAAAAATAATCTTACGTCTCCTTCTCCTGCCTGACGAGATCTCTACTGTAATGGTATTCTTCCCTTCTGTTGTTGATTCGGCCAGGGCTGTTTCAAAAATTATTGCGTCAGGATTAATACCAAGGGTCCTTGAATTCATGGATTCTGAGTCCATCAAGGTGATAAGGGAGTCGAAAAAGGACATATTGCCCCAGGGGGTTGATTCAATATTAATCTTAGAGATGGATGGAGAGAGTGATAATGTAAAGAGGGACTCAAGGCGGGTACTTGATCTCTGCGCGGGGTGCAACGCCATCGGAAGCCGGATGGCAGCAGGGGATGAGGAGAGGAGGTTGATCTGGGCAGCAAGGAAGGTGCTGTCCCAGGCACTTTACAGGATAAAACCTACAAAGATAAACGAGGATATAGTGGTACCGAGGAGCAAGATCCCCGATATGATAAGGGAGCTTGAACATATAGCCAGGGACACAGGGGTAAAGATAGTAAGTTTCGGTCATGCGGGTGAGGGAAACCTTCATGTGAATGTGATGACAGATAAAAATGACAGGGATGAGTATAGCAGGGCAAAGGATGCCGTAGATAAGATCTTTAAGGCCGCCCTGAAGCTAAAGGGAAGCATAACAGGGGAGCATGGAATCGGGATAACCAAATCGCAATATCTGGAGATGGAGACTGGCGATACGGCACTTGAGATGATGCGCAGGATAAAGAACCAATTCGACCCAAATAACATCTTAAATCCGGGCAAGATCTTCCTGGATAATGGCGAAAATGCAGGGGCTTATTGAGTTAAACCATTATTCATACCAAGTTGCGATCAAAGTGATACTTTATAAACCAACGCCCCCTCTTTGATAAAGAGGGGGAAGGGGGAGTTAGGGAGTTACCCTTTGGAAAAGGGGGATTTAGATTGCACCTTAGTATCAGGACGCCCTGATAAATTCCTCTACTGATTTAAATCTTAGATATGGGTTGTGATCCTTCTCCCGTAAGATAGTTGATTTCGGGGTTGCCCCATAGTTGTGCCCTGGGTATATTTCTATGTTCTTATCGAGCAACATTATCTTGTTCAGGCTTTCAAACATCGTCTTTGGGTCACCACCCGGGAAATCTGTCCTCCCTATGCCGCCCACAAAGAGCGTGTCTCCGGTAATTAGTCTGTTTTCAAAAAAAAGACAGATAGACCCGGGAGAATGTCCGGGGGTGTGGATTACCCTGATCCCCTCTTTTCCTAGTTCAATTGTGTCTCCTTCTGCCACTTCAATGTCTGCAGGGGGGGGTGAGAAATGCTTTAAGTATTTAGCCTCATCCTTATGTATTACTATCCTTGCCCCGCTCTTCTCCTTTAATCTGCTATTTCCGTCTACATGATCGAAGTGACTATGGGTATTGATAATAAATTTTATCCTGAGTTTATTCTCAAGGGCCTTTTTTATTATCCCTTCTACCTCCCAAGCTGGATCTACTACCGCGCCATCGCCGCTTTCAGGGTCTCCGATAATGTATGTGAAGTTTGCCATATCTCCAACCTGTATCTGCTCTAAGACCAACACCTCTTCTCCACCTCTAACTAATTAAATTAATTGAATTCACCAGTTCTAGTATATATAATTAAGAGTGAGGTTTCAATCAAAGAAAGAGTGAGGTCTGATATTTATATGATAAAAGGGGAGCTTGAAGAGATGAAGGGGAAGGAGGTTGTGGTCACATATAACGGGTTAAACTATCAAGGCATTCTGATGGATGTCACATCCGATGAGGTAGATCTCAAGGGAGCAGAGGGATGGGTTGTCCTGCCCATAGAAGGTGTTACGCTTATTAAGAGGAGATAAATATATGCCTCCTGATCCGGAGGAACAGTATAATTTCAGACCCGAGAGGTATGAGGTTGTATTGGATAGTCCTAATTATAAGGACGATATAATTAATGAAAAGGCGAAGAGGAGGGGGTATGTCCTTCCCCTGATCCTCTTTGTTGCCACCGTTTTTTCAACTGTGCTTGCCGGGGCTTTGCAGCAGGGTGCTGATCCCATCCATAATCCATTAAGTCTCATTGAAGGGATCCCTTTCTCATTTACCCTGCTACTTATCCTGGGAACCCATGAGTTCTCGCACTATTTTGTTTCCAGGAGGCATGGTGTCAGGGTAACCCTCCCATATTTCATCCCCTCACCATTCCCTCCTGTTGGCACGTTTGGGGCATTCATAAAGATGAAATCCCCCATCTTAACTAAAGAGGCCCTGATTGACATAGGCATCTCAGGGCCTATAGGCGGATTTATTGTATCCCTAATAGCAGTTATGGTAGGACTTAACCTCTCTAAAGTCGTTCCGGTAGGGGTCTTTGAAGGGGTGAAACTCGGCTCCCCGCTTATCTTTGAGTGGTTGTCCAGGATAATAGTCGGAGCGCCAAAAGAAGGGTATGATATATTATTACACCCTGTTGCCTTTGCCGGATGGATAGGCTTCTTTGTTACTTCCTTAAACCTCTTGCCGATTGGACAGCTTGATGGGGGCCATATCGCCTATGCGATATTAGGAGAAAAGCAGAGGATAGTCTCGATTGTTATGATCCCAGTCCTGCTTATCCTCGGATATTACGGCTGGCTCGGCTGGTTTGTATGGGCCATACTTGTATCTACCCTTGGCATACGGCATCCGCCCATAATAGACTCCGAGATACCAATTGATAAAAGACACAGACTTCTGGGATTGGCAGCGCTGGCAATGTTCACAATAACATTCATCCCGATCCCCTTTTCCTTCTCATGATCTTTGTCGGCCAAATAATGTCTGTATCAGGGTAGAACTGAATTTCCCTTGACACCTTCCTATTTTGAGGTATAATGAAGCCATTCTTAAAAAGAGGAGGTGAGGCAACATGTGTCAGACATGCGGTTGTACACCTTGCAAAAAGTGCGGGGCACCGATAAAGAATGGCGTTTGCGCCCGGTGCAGCAAGAAGGCTGTTGAATGTACCTGTAAGTAGCTAAGTGACGTTTCTGGCCATTTTCCTTGCGGATTATTCGGCCTCCTGCTTAAGGAGGCCTTTTATTGTAACTTATAAATATTATGGCAGTAAAAAAATATTGACAACACTGATTCCTTTTAATATAATAAAAACGACCTAAGAAATAATCTTCAGGACGGATGTCGCCATTATTCCTTTCAGTGTTTTAATTAAATAAATTGATATTGCCTGACCGGAAAAGCGGGATGAGCACTATATCTATATAAAACAAATAAACATAATTTAATAAGGCTGGCTGTTTTGCCCCTAAACCATAATCATCTCATAACCGATAAGAATGCTGTTGATCTGAGTAAAACAGTGGAGAAGTAAGTGACTGATCCTCCCTTCCGGCTTACCTTCATAAATAAGGCAAGAAAGAGGGTAGGCTAGTATTTTTTTAACAAGGAGAAGTAAAAGATGAACCTTACAGAACTAAAAGGAAAAAGCATATCAGAACTCAATGAGGTCAGCAAAGATCTCAAGATTGAGGGCGCAAGCAGTCTGAGAAAGCAGGAACTGATTTTTGCTATCTTACAGGCCCAGGCAGAGAAAAATGGTGTGATATACGGTGAGGGTGTCCTTGAGATACTCCCGGATGGTTTCGGGTTCTTAAGGTCAACTGACTATAACTATCTGCCGGGCCCTGACGATATCTATATATCCCCGTCACAGATAAGGAGGTTTAACCTAAGGACCGGTGATATTGTGTCAGGCCAGGTAAGACCCCCAAAGGAGAGCGAAAGATACTTTGCCCTACTGAAGGTAGAGAGCATAAACTTTGAGGACCCTGAGATAGCACGCGACAAGATACTCTTTGACAACCTGGTCCCGCTCTATCCTGATGAGAGGATTAAACTGGAGAGCAGTCACGAAGAACTTTCCACAAGGGTAATGGATCTGATAGCACCCATCGGGAAGGGCCAGAGGGGGTTGATTGTCGCCTCACCGAAGACAGGAAAGACCATGCTTCTCCAGGCAATAGCAAAGTCCATCCCGTTAAGTCACCCGGAGATCATACCTATTGTTCTCCTGATAGATGAGCGGCCGGAAGAGGTCACTGACTGGCAGCGGCAGGTAAGCGCAGAGGTGGTAAGCTCTACCTTTGATGAGCCGGCCCAACGCCATGCCCAGGTGGCAGAGATGGTCCTGGAAAAGGCAAAACGGCTGGTTGAACACAAAAAGGATGTTGTGATACTCCTTGACAGTGTCACAAGGCTTGCAAGGGCATATAATTCGGTAATCCCTTCTAGCGGAAAGGTGTTATCAGGAGGTCTTGATTCCAATGCCCTACAGAGACCGAAGAGATTCTTCGGTGCGGCAAGGAATATTGAAAACGGAGGGAGTCTCACAATCATAGCTACGGCCCTGATTGATACCGGCAGCAGGATGGATGACGTGATATATGAAGAGTTCAAGGGAACAGGAAATATGGAACTCCATCTCGACAGGAAGCTTGCCGACAGGAGGATCTTCCCGGCTATTGATATCAATCTTTCAGGAACCAGGAAGGAGGAACTCCTTGTCAGCAGGGAGGATTTGAATAAGATATGGATCTTAAGAAAGGTATTAAGCCCGCTTTCTACTGTAGAAAGCATGGAATTCCTTCTGGACAAGATAAAAGGCACTAAAACCAATAAGGATTTTCTTGAATCTATGAACAGATAGACTCATCGTAAATAACTGTTTTTGCAATTTTCCTCTTTGTTAAGAAAAAAAATTGTGCTAATATAATGCCTTACAAGTGGAAAAGTATAATTAAATCTGGAGGAGGAGATGAAGAAAGGGTTACACCCGGAATATAAGGAAACTAATATTAGCTGCGCCTGCGGAAAAGTAATTAAGACCAGGTCTACAGTGAGCAACATCAGGGTCGAGATATGCTCTGCATGTCATCCATTTTTTACCGGGGTACAGAAGATAATAGATACAGAAGGACGCGTAGAGAAGTTCAGGAAGAAGTTTGCCAAGAAGTAGCTTATCTTTAAGGAAGACATAATAATCTGGTCTGCCACATGGTAGACCTTTTTATTTTTTAAAAAAAGGCAGCTAGATACCCATGGGCGACTAAAGGTCCCTATAATCTGCCCAGCGAGCATAAGGTAGTTCGCGGCGAGCGGATGTGAGCGTTGAGGGGGAGGCTCCAAAGGCTTTGCCTTTGGAGGGGGCGACGCAAGCCCTTTTATATAGATTATGTCCATTGTAAAATCAAAAGAAGACCTGATGATCCAGAAGCTTGAATCTATGGCCGCAAGGCACGAGGAGATAAATGCGCTCCTCTCAAACCCGAATATTATCTCAAATATCGGAGAGCTTCAAAGGTTATCCAAAGAACAGTCCGATCTTCAGAAGATTATGGACAGGTATAACCAGCACAAAGAGGTCTTAAGGGAGATCGATGGGACAGAAGGCATCCTGAATGATCCCGGTGCGGATAAGGAGTTAGGCGAGCTTGCCAGGACAGAAATGTCAGAGTTAAAGAGGAAAAAAGATGAACTGGAAGAAACTTTAAAGAGGATGTTGATCCCGAGGGATCCGAGGGATGATAAGAATACCTTTCTCGAGATCAGGGCGGGGACAGGTGGTGAGGAGGCTGCGCTCTTTGCCTCAGAACTATTCAGGACGTACAGCAAATATGCAGAGAAGATGAAATGGCGTGTGGAGATTATGGACTTAAGCAATACAGAGCTTGGCGGCATCAAGGAAGCAATACTGTTGATTGAAGGGAAGGGCGCCTACAGACATCTAAAGTTCGAATCAGGTGTCCATCGTGTTCAAAGGGTACCGGCTACTGAGGCAAGCGGCAGGATACACACATCAACTGTGACCGTGGCCGTGCTTCCTGAGGCAGAGGAGATAGACGTCCAGATAGACCCCAAGGACCTTAAAATTGATACATTTTGTTCATCCGGCCCCGGAGGACAGAGCGTAAATACCACATACTCAGCAGTAAGGATAACACACATACCGACAGGGATAGTTGTAAGCTGTCAGGATGAGCGATCCCAGATAAAAAACAAGGCCAAGGGCATGAGGGTGCTTAGATCAAGGCTGCTGGAAATAGAAAAAGAGAGGCAGGACACGGAGCTGGCGCAGAACAGGAAATCACAGGTCGGGTCGGGTGAGAGGAGCGAAAAGATAAGGACATATAATTTTCCACAGGGGAGGGTTACTGATCACAGGATAGGCCTGACGCTCCATAAGCTTGATTTTGTATTAAATGGGGATCTGGACGAGATTATCGATGCCCTTTTAGCAGATGCAGATAGGGTCAAATCAATCAAAGACTATGATCTATGATGTCTTGTGTTAGTGCTGAAAAGTGTTATAAACTTCAGGATGTTATAAACGAGTCCTTCTCTCTCCTCTTTAGCTCCGGCATTGATAATCCCAGGCTGGAGGCTGAGCTGATAATATCTTATTATACAAAACTTAACAGGCTGCAGATGCTCCTTGACGGGGAACATAAGGTTTGTGAAAGTAAAAGGGAAGCAATAATTCGATCTGTCATAAGACGCTGTAACCGTGAACCGATCCAGTATCTCCTGGGTGAGGTCTGGTTCTATGGCTATCAGTTTAAGGTTAAAAAAGGGGTTTTTATTCCGAGGCCTGAGTCCGAATTCCTTGTAGAAGAAGGGATAAGATTCGCCTCCGGATCGGAGATGCATAAAAGGGAGGGTCTTAACATAGTTGACCTCTGCACCGGAAGCGGCGCTGTTGGAATAACCCTTGCTAAAGAGATCCTCTATTCCAGGATATACGCAACAGATATCTCCCCTTTAAGTATAGAGCAATCATCCGGGAATGCACGGTATCTTGGGGTATCGGACAGGATAGAATTGTTTATGGGTGACCTCTTTGAGCCGCTCAAGAACAGGCTTCCCGCAGGCTCTGTCGATCTTATAGTATCTAATCCTCCCTATATCGCAACTGCGGATATGAGTGCCCTCCCTCCTGAGGTGAGAGACCATGAACCCAGAGCGGCATTGGACGGCGGAAGGGATGGGCTCGACCTGATCAGGCGGATAATAGAAGGATCTGCAGAATTTTTGATTGATAATGGCTGCCTGTTGCTTGAAATAGGTCAGGGTCAGGCCGGGATGATCAAGGATTATATCGGTAAAAACCCTGTTTTTAAATCGCTGGAGTTCAGGTATGATTATGCCGGGATAGAGAGGATCGCTATATTCCATGGATAAAATCCTTATAGCAGGAGGAAAAAGGCTCCAGGGGGAGATCGTAATTAGCGGCGCAAAGAATGCGGCCCTCCCGATCATTGCGGCATCCCTGCTTACCGGTGAAGAGGTGAGGCTTCTAAATGTCCCCCGCTTAAATGATATCTCCACCATGTGCAGGCTCATGGAAAGGCTGGGGGCAAAGATTATTTCAGATGGTGAGAGATTATCGATAAAGAATAAAGAGGTGGCAAGCTTTGAGGCGTCCTATGACGTAGTAAAGACAATGAGGGCCTCTGTGCTTGTGCTGGGGCCGCTTATTACAAGATTCGGGGAGGCCAGGATATCACTTCCCGGAGGTTGCGCCATAGGTGCAAGGCCGATAAATCTCCATCTGATGGCCCTTGAGAAGATGGGGGCCGAGATCAGGGTCGAGCATGGATATGTCATTGCCAGGGCAGGGAGGCTTAAGGGGGCCAGGATCTATCTTGATTTTCCAACCGTCACAGGGACCGAGAATCTTATTATGGCCGCATCTATAGCGGACGGCACAACCTTAATAGAGAATGCCGCATGCGAACCTGAGATCGTTGATCTTGCGAACCTCCTGACCGGAATGGGGGCCAGGATCAAGGGGGCTGGTTCAGATCTGATTGTGATCGAAGGCGTTGACAGCCTGAAAGGGACAGAATACAGGATTATGCCGGACAGGATTGAGGCAGGCACGTATATAGTGGCCTCTGCAATTACCGGGGGGGACCTCTTTTTAAGGGGGTGTCCAGCCAGGTATCTTGATGCTGTCATAATAAAGCTTCGTGAGGCAGGGGTAGATATTGCTGAGGATGGCGACGGACTTAGGGTCAGACTGCCCAAAAAAATGAGGTCCATTGATATCAAAACCATGACCTACCCCGGCTTTCCGACGGATATGCAGGCACAGATGATGGCACTTATGACTGTTTCGTCCGGAATCAGCATAATAACTGAGACTATATTTGAAAAAAGATTCTCGCATGTGGCTGAGCTAAGAAGGCTTGGCGCAGATATCAAGATTGAGGGTAACAGCGCTATGGTAAGAGGGGTAGAGACATTGTCAGGTGCAAATGTAATGGCATCGGATCTAAGGGCCAGCGCATCTTTAGTGCTGGCAGGTCTTCGAACTGAGGGCGAAACAGTCATATCCCGTGTCTACCATCTTGACAGGGGGTACGAGAGGATGGTGGAAAAGCTGACAGGTGTCGGGGCAAAGATAGATAGGGTGAGGGGAGCTCAATGAAGGATATTATAAGCATTGCGGTCCCGAAGGGAAAGCTGATGAAACCGTCTGTCAGCCTCTTAAGCAGGGCAGGTATAAAAGGGATAGGTATTAGTGGAGATTCAAGGAGGCTTATCTTCAATGACAGGAAAAACCATTACAGGCTGATGATAGTCAGGGCAATAGATGTCCCGACCTATGTTGAACATGGGGCGGCTGACATGGGGATTGCCGGAAAGGAACTTATCCTTGAACAGGACAAGGACCTCTATGAACCGCTTGACCTCGGTTTTGGCTACTGCAAGGTCATAGTTGCCGGGCCAAAAGATAGCAATTATCCGTGCAGCGGCTCCCCGAAGCTGAAGGTTGCAACAAAGTATCCAAATATAGCGGAAGACTACTTCAGCAGAAAGGGGATACCGGTGGAGATAATAAAACTTTACGGGTCGATCGAACTTGCGCCCCTTGCCGGGCTTGCAGACCGCATAGTTGACCTCTCCTCAAGCGGAAGGACCCTGGAAGAAAACAATCTTGTTATACTGGATGTAATTGCCGAATCAACAGCAAGGCTGATTGTAAACAGGGCAAGCATTAAGATAAAGTATGAGCGGATAACAGAGATTATCAGGAAATTGGAAGATCAGATAAAGGGATAAGGATGAAGATAATCAGATCGATCCAGAAGAATTTTAAATCAGAACTTTCAAGGATCATAAACCGGCAGGACACAGGTGATAATAGTGTCGATGCGGCTGTGAGCTCCATTATTGACGACGTAAAGAGATTTGGCGATAAGGCGGTTATAAAATATACAAGAAGATTCGATGGGAATCCCATTCTAAAGGGCGGGATAAAGGTTGAAGAGGAGATGATCAGGGACGCCTATGGCCTTGTCAGGAGAGAGGACATCAGTGGTCTTAAGATTGCATCCAGGAGGATCAGGGCCTTCCATAAGAGGGAGATGATCAGGGGGTGGAGTTATAAAGAAGACGGAGTTACGCTTGGCCGGATTTGCCGTCCCCTTGAGACAGCAGGCCTATATGTACCTGGCGGCATTGCGGCCTATCCATCCTCCGTGCTTATGAACGGCATACCTGCAAAGGTTGCAGGGGTAAAAAAGACTATCATGTGTGTGCCTGCCCCGAGGGGAGAGCTAAATCCCTTACTCCTTGTTGCCGCGGACATGATAGGGATAGATGAAATATACCAGATAGGTGGGGCCCAGGCAATAGCGGCAATGGCCTTCGGGACTGAGACTGTCCCTAAGGTCGACAAGATCGTCGGGCCTGGAAATATCTATGTTGCCACTGCCAAGAGGCTTGTATTTGGCACTGTTGACATAGATATGGTGGCAGGGCCGAGCGAGGTCCTTGTTATTGCGGACGAGTCTGCCAATCCCGCATTTGTCGCGGCGGATCTTTTATCCCAGGCAGAACATGATGCAAGGGCAATGGTCGTGCTTGTCACTGATTCAACAGATATGGCAAGGCGTGTAGAGAGGGAGCTTTCAAAACAGCTTGATGGCCTTGAAAGGAGGGATATTGCCAGGCTATCCCTGAGGGATCATGGGGCGATAATTATTGCAAGGGATCTAGCTGAGGCGGCAGAAGTATCCAACATGATAGCCCCGGAGCACCTCGAGCTCTCTGTTAGAAAACCGTTATCTCTTCTGAAACAGATAAAAAACGCAGGGGCCATATTCCTTGGACACTATACCCCGGAGTCTACAGGGGATTATGTTGCGGGCCCAAACCATGTCCTTCCAACAGGAGGGACTGCAAGATTTTTCTCTCCCCTATCTGTTACAGATTTTATTAAGAAGTCAAATGTCATTTCATACCAACCAGAGGCACTAAAAAGGATGGGAAAGACCATTAGCAGGTTTGCAAACCTCGAAGGCTTACATGGGCATGCCCGGGCAGTGGAACTCAGGCTAAAGGAGATAGGGTGATGGAGAGGCGGACAAGGATCGTGAGAAATACCAGCGAGACCAACATCAACGTCGAGCTCCTCCTTGATGGAAAAGGAACCAGTGAAATAAAGACTCCGATCCCCTTTATGGATCACATGCTGACCCTTATGGCAAGACACGGATTTATGGATCTTCATGTCAAAGCCGGCGGGGATGTAGATGTTGATTATCATCATCTTGTTGAGGATGTTGGCATAGTCCTTGGGGATGCCATTTCCAAGGCCCTTGGCGACAAGAGCGGGATATCCCGATACGGATCGTCCCGTCTGCCTATGGACGAGACCCTCTCTGCCATTGACCTTGATATATCAGGGAGGCCGTATCTCGTCTACAATGTCAGATTCCCGGGGCGTAGGAAGATAAAAGAGTTTGACCTCGATCTGATGGAGGAGTTCTTCAGGGCCTTTGTTAATCACGCCGGGCTTACCCTCCATATGAACCTGATCTATGGTAAGAACGTCCATCATATTGCTGAATCCCTATTTAAAGGGCTAGGCAGGGCCCTTGCCCAGGCCATAAAAATAGATGACAGGATTGCGGGGGTCCTCTCAACAAAGGGGAAGCTGTGATTGCCATAATCGATTACGGGATGGGCAACTTAAGAAGTGTCCAGAAGGCCTTTGAGCGGATTGGCCACAGTGCCGTCGTAACACGGGACAAGAAGATAATTAATGATGCAGATAAGATAGTCCTGCCCGGGGTAGGGGCATTTCCCGACTGCATGAAGAATCTTGCTGATCTGGGCCTCATAGAGCCGATAATAAAGGGCGTAGAGGCCGGAAAACCTTTTTTGGGTATCTGTCTTGGACTTCAGCTCCTCTTTACGGAGAGCGAGGAATTCGGCACACATAAGGGGCTTGATATTATAAAGGGGAGGGTGATAAGATTCCCTGAAGGACTATCCTCAAATGGAACAAGACTGAAGATCCCCCACATGGGCTGGAATGAGATAAGGATGAAGAAGAAGACCCCTGTTCTTGATGGGATTCCTGAAGGATCATATCTATACTTTGTTCATTCTTACTATGTGGTCCCCCAAGATAAGGACATTATAGCTACTACCACTTATTATGGTGTTGAATTTGTATCTAGCATATGGAAGGATAATATATTTGCCTGTCAGTTCCATCCGGAGAAGAGCCAGCAGGCAGGACTTAAGATCTTAGTTAACTTCGGGGGCCTGAAATGATCTGGTTGGCATTCATACTTGCAACTATTCCTATTTTAACGGGTTGCGGCCCTGGCACCAGGGTCTTTGTTCATCCCGATATAAAAAATTATCATCTTGAGAAGATTGCCATTATCCCCTTCATTGAAGATGACAAAGAGACAGAGGAGGGCGCATTAAAGAGCCGGAGGGCAGAGAAGGGCTCAGGGGAGAAACTGACCCGGATCTTCTATGAGGCGATGAAGACAAGATCTGACATAAAGACTATCCCTATGGAAGATGTTGTCATGGCGGCTAAAGAGATGGCTGATAAAGAAGGACAACTCTCTGTAAAGACCATGGCACTAAAGGTTGGAAGGGAACTGGGGGCTGATGTCATATTAATAGGCAGCGTAACATCGTATCAGGAGAGGGTAGGGGGTTCCTTTGGTATCACAAGGCCTGCCTCTGTAGGATTCGAGGTTGATCTATACAACGTCCAGGATGAGACGCTCCTATGGAAATCCGGTTTTTATGAAACCCAGTCCTCCTTAACAGAAAACATAGGAAGTCTCCCCTTATTTATAGAAAGAAGGGGGAGGTGGATAACCGCAGATGAACTGGCACGATATGGGGCAGAAGAGGTAGTAAGGGGCTATCCTGCAATTGAGTGATAAGATGCTTATCATACCTGCAATAGATATCAAGGATGGGAAGTGCGTCAGGCTAAAGCAAGGTAAAATGGATCAGGAGACTGTCTATTCAGACAGCCCCCTGGATATGGCAAAGAGGTGGAGAGAGATGGGCGCCGGGTTGATCCATCTGGTCGACCTTGACGGCGCAGTCTCAGGCAGACCTGTAAATAAGAAGATCATTGAAGATATAATCAATAATTCCGGCGCATCGATACAGGTTGGCGGCGGTATCAGAGATATTGATCTGATCGATTCATATATAGGGACAGGGGCCGAGCGGGTAGTGCTTGGCACATCTGTCATTGGTAATCCCGGTCTCCTTAAGGAGGCGTGCAGGAGATACCCCAAGCGGATAGCAGTCGGCATTGATGCGGTGAATGGGATGGCAGCAATTGACGGCTGGAAGACTATAACGGACAGAAAGGCCGTTGACCTTGCAAGGGAGATGGAAGGGCTTGATCTCTGGGCTATCATCTATACAGATATCAATCGGGATGGGATGCTTACCGGCCCGAATATTAATGACATTGCAGGAATGGCAAAAAATTCTAAGATACCGGTCATCGCATCAGGCGGGGTCAGTAATATAGACGATATAAAAAGGCTGAAAGGGATAAAGCCAGAGATAAAGGGTGTGATAATCGGAAAGGCCCTCTATTCTGGTTCTCTCGATTTAAGGGAGGCGATAGCCTTAGTCAATGCCTGTTAAAGGCTGCGGAGATCGAAACATATTTAAATGAAATGCTTTCTTTGGTGCATTTCCTGTCAAAGAATAGGCAGAAATGCTTTTTGGAGCATTTTGAGCATTTTCGATTGCGCGATTTTGCTTCATAATTGTTGCCTCAAGCCGGGAGAATATGGGCTCCCCTTCCCTTTCCTGCAAAGCGTATCTTTCTTTCTTTTTCCAATTCTTTTACTAACTAGAACCTAGAAACCGAACTTTTCATAAGCCTTGACATATGTAAAGTTAAGGC
>CAYZUL010000023.1:0-37302 GCA_964481895.1 uncultured Nitrospirota bacterium
TATCGATGATTTCCAGCTCCTCTTTGAGTTTGGATAAAAACTCAGGAAACTCCAGGCCCCTAACTCATTGACACAAAAGCCCTTTTGGAGTATATAAAGATAGAGGAGAGTTATGAAGATAAGAAGCCAGGAAGAGATAATCCTAAACTGTATAAGCGATGGTGTTATAACCATAGGCACGGACAGAAAGATCAGATATATCAATCAGGCAATGAGGCTAATGCTGGGCCTGGAGGATAATATGGATACCAAGGATCTAAGCTGTGAGGATCTGGTCCAGTCTGATATCTGCAATACGGATGAGTGCATCTTTCATAAGGCGCTCCTTACAAAGGAGAGGCTCTCGAATTACGAGACGGTGATCAGAAACAGGGAGGGCATCTATATGCCCGTAAGCATAAACACCGATTTCTTGAAGGATAATAACGGGGATGTGGTAGGTATTGTAGAGGTATTCAGGAATCTGTCCTTAGTTAAGGGGCTTGAAGGGAATATAAAGGAGCTTGAGAGCAGGATTGCTGACAGAGGCAGGTTTGGAAACATAATCGGCAACAGCAAGGCTATAAGGGAGATACTGGCCGTACTTCCGACTGTAGCAAACTCCAAATCTACCGTGCTCCTAGAGGGAGAATCGGGAACCGGAAAGGAGCTGATCGCAAATGCCATTCACCTTAATAGTCCTAGGAGGGATAAGTCTTTTGTTGCTGTTAATTGCGCGGCGCTTGCGGAAGGTGTTCTGGAAAGTGAGCTGTTCGGTCATGTGAAGGGGGCATTTACCGGTGCCTATTATGATAAACTTGGGAGGTTTGAGCTTGCGGATAAAGGCACTATATTCCTTGACGAGATAGGCGATGTAAGCCTTTCTACTCAGGGAAAGTTGTTGCGGGTCCTCCAGGAAGAGGAGCTTGAGAGGGTTGGTGGGACAAAGAGTATAAGGATAGATATCAGGGTCATTGCCGCTTCAAACAAGGACCTTCTCTCTCTGGTCAAGAGATGCGAGTTTAGAGATGATTTATATTACAGGATAAGGGTCTTTCCGATAAGGATACCGCCATTAAGAGAGAGGAAAGAGGATATTCCTCAACTGGTAAGGCACTTTATCTCTATATACAACAAAGAGATGGATAAGGACATAAAGACGATATCCCATAGTGCAATGGCTACCCTGTTAAGCTATGATTATCCCGGCAACGTGAGGGAACTTGAGAACATCATCGAGCATGCGTCCGTCTGCTGCCAGGGGGATACCATACAGGTAGAACATCTCCCCAATGATATAATTGGGAACAGGGATATTGTTGACAAGGCTTCAAAGAGCACCGGATCCCTGAAGATAATGGAGAGAGAATTGATGCTTAAGGTCCTTGATCAGTCTGGTTGGAACTATAAGGAGGCGGCCAAGATCCTGGGGCTAAGCCGGACTACACTCTGGAGGAGGTTGAAAGAATTTAATATCAAGAGAGAGAAACGTTTTAAAATGCAACGTTACATTAGTTGATGCCGCTTTAGGTCACATATTTTGACAACCCCTTAATATTTTTAACTTTTCAGTCTATTTCCAAAGGTATTTATCCCTATATATATTTCATTTTTGAACATCAACGCATAATCCACCAATCTGAATCTGTCCATATCCATATGAAACTAAAGCGATTATTCATATTTTTTTATAGGTGGTATACTGCTTGCATAGTACTATATTTAGGAGGGATTAAGATCTCAGTCTTATAATGAGAAGATCTACTTAAAAAGAGTTTTGAGGGGAACAGAGATGTTTCATCAGGCCGACTTGGCAAAAAGGACGAGAAAGGCTGATTGTCCCGTCTGTCTATCAGTAATTATCCTGGAGGTCGTGGCCAACGACGGAGATGTGATTCTCTGTCCGCACTGCGATGCTAAATTAGTAGTCTCCGGTTTAAACAGAAGACCGACTGTACGTAGTATCGACTTGTATAGGTCGACTTCATAATAAGGAGCCCTAAATGAGATGTTCAAGGTGCAGGGGGATGATGGTGAATCAGGTTTTTGAAGATTTAAAAGAGACGGGCGATTTCTTCTTTTATGGATGGAGGTGCGTTAATTGTGGAGAGATAATCGATCCGGTTATAGCTTCGAATAGGGGTGTAGAGGTTGAGTTACATAAGAAGTATGCAGGCATCGCTGCATGAAGAATCATAGGTCCTTATGGGTGATCAGGGTTGATGAAAGAGGGAATAATAATAGTGTATCCATAATTTATTTTATATGAAGGAGGAAAAAAAGATGAGGCCAAATGTGGAAGTAAAAAGGAGGACAAAAACTGAATTGACACCAGCGGAGAAAAAGGAGATTTGCGACGAATTACTGGCTATATATAAGAAGAATGGCAAGATTTTAAACAGGGATCTTCTCAGGGTCTCGGCAATAACAGGGACAAGTTATCCTACAATCGTGGAGATAGAAGATGAACTTAGCCTTGAGTCCAAATGGAGATCAGTGGCATAAGGAGAGGTGCGAGATGTCTGATCCAATAGAAAAAAGGGTTCTCGAGATCTTGAGGGTAGCTATTGAGGATGAGAGGAGGGCACAGAAGAGGTATAAAAGGGGCGCCCTCCTTGCCGGTGATCCGGAAATAAAGGAGATGTTTAACCGTCTTTTGGCTGAGGAGTGCGAGCATGAGAGGAAGCTGACAGAGACGTACAGGGATATCAAGAAGAGACTTGGCTTAAAGATCTTCGCGGAGGATCAGAAGGATGTGGTAATTGTTTCAGAAATGAATCAGATTTAAGGTTTCTAGCCCTGTTTATCTCTTATTTGTGGTCTTAATTATGCAGAGTCGGCTTGCGTTTGATGTGGGAATGTGTTAAAATCTATCACTAAATCAAGTAAGTAGAAATATCAGGGAAGGTGCAAATCTTTAAGTTTAAGTTTGACTCGTACGGGTATTGATGCCCAGAGGGTCAAGGGTAAAGCCGCCTTAGAGTAATTTCCTGGACCAAGGAGATCATAAGTGGTACCGCCTGGTCTATGAGGCGGCTTTGAGTAATTAGTATAGATGACGCTAAGGTAAAGGTAGTTTTGTGGATCAAGTTCTAATCTCCATTGAACGGATATATGGATCGTGGAGAGGGTATTCACTCTGTCTGCGAAAAGAAGAAGATGAAGGCAAGAGCAAGAGATAGAATATCGAGATCTCATTGGCCGGCGTGAGTCATTCGATGCCGGCCATTTTTTTAGAACTTTGAAATTGGGAAGAGTGAAATTGGGAAGAGGTAGAGATGGGGGCTGATAATAAAGAGGGGAGAGGCATCTGGGCCGGTCTGGCTTTGGCAGATACGGACGAGAGACCACACGATGTTGCTATAGTAGGGGTCCCATATGATAACTCTGTATGCTGCAGGAGGGGTGCGGCCCTTGCCCCAAAAAGGATTCGTGAGATATCGGGATTTGTCCCGCCTGTCCTTGATACGGGTGAGGTACTGGAGCTTCTTGTAAAGGACTTTGGTGATATCCAGGTTGATCCATTGTTCAACACGACCTTTCAGAGGATTGATGAATTTTTGTCAGATAAGCTATTCAAGGCCTTCCTCCTTACCATCGGAGGGGATCATTCCGTCTCTATACCCATTTTCAATCTCCTGTCTAAGCTTTCAAATGGGTCTATAGGAATAATTTATCTGGATGCCCATACTGATCTTAGCGATACATTTGATGGATCACCCTTCTCCCATGCGTGTCCCCTGAGAAGGGCACTTGATAATCAAAATATCAGACCTGAGAATGTCCTGCTTGTCGGGACAAGGTCCTTTGAAATCGAGCCTTTGAGGTTTATTGAAAAGCATAATATAAAGACCTACACACCGGATATGATCATGGAGAGCGGGATGAAGGACATAGCAAGGGAGGTTGAGAATAGGTTCGAAGGGATCGAAAATATCTATCTTTCAATTGATATTGATGTCCTTGATCCGGCATATGCACCGGGGACCGGAATCCCGGAGGCAGGAGGCATCTCAACCTTAGATCTGGTTACCTTTATTAGGGGACTTGATGGGCTGAATATAGTAGCCGCAGATCTCGTTGAGGTCTCACCGCCGCTCGATGTCAACGATATCACAAGTTTTGCAGCGCTAAGGATAATAAAAGAGATATTTGGGATGGTTCATCGGAAGAAGGTCCTATCAATGAACAAGAGGGGAGGAGATGGTCTATGGTAAAGGTTAAGGAGGATGAGGCAAAGAAGAGGGCCAAGACATGCAGCGTCTGCGGAAAACCATCGGAAAAGATCATTTGTGACCATTGCGAGGCGAAAATAAGGGGTGAGGCCCTGGAAAAAAAGATAAAGGATGAGAAAGAGGGAAGGACTGATACCGGGAGAAGATAGATAATGGCAGAAATAAGCAAAGAGGATGTAATTACTGCGTTAAGGGGTGTAAGGGAACCTGAGTTGGGGAAGGATCTCGTATCCCTGGGGATGATCCGTGATTTAGAAGTATCAGGCTCCAGGGTCAGTTTTAAGGTGGTCCTTACTACACCTGCCTGCCCATTAAAGCAGCAGATCACCTCTTCGGCCAAAGAGGCGGTGGAGAAGGTACGGGGCGTGTCCGAGGTAGAGGTTACCCTTACGTCTAATGTTACCTCCGGCAGGGATACGACAAAGGAGGAACTGATACCCGGGGTCAAGAATGTAATAGCGGTGAGCAGCGGCAAGGGCGGGGTAGGAAAATCTACAGTCAGTGTATACCTGGCCCTGGCACTTGCAATGGATGGGGCAAAGGTTGGACTCCTTGATTGCGATATATATGGCCCTAATATACCGCTCATGATGGGGATTAAGGAGAGGCCGGAGATGATAGATGACAAGATCATCCCATTGGTAAATTATAATATAAGCCTGATGTCTATGGGTTTTATCATTCCGGATGACCAGCCGGTGATCTGGCGCGGTCCGATGTTGCATAAAGTAATTCAGCAGTTCCTTGGAGGTGTTGAATGGGGGGAGCTTGATTATATGATCGTAGACCTCCCTCCGGGGACTGGAGATGCCCAGATGTCTATATGTCAACTTGTTCCGCTTACGGGTGCAGTGATAGTAACAACGCCACAGGAGGTTGCCCTTCTCGATTCCAGGAGGGGGCTTGCTATGTTCCAGAAACTTGGGGTACCCGTTTTGGGGATTATAGAGAATATGAGCTATTTCTCCTGCCCGCATTGTCAGGGGAGGACGGAGATATTCAGTCATGGAGGCGGGAAAGAGGCCAGCCTGAAACTGGGCGTGCCATTCCTGGGGGAGATACCGATTGATACAGATATAAGGAAGGGCGGAGATAGCGGGGTCCCGGTCATAATCGTGGATAGCAACTCTACGCAGGCAGTCATATTTCATGATATTGCTTCAAACCTGGCTGCCAGGATCAGCGTATTTAACGCATCCATGGCGGAACAGCAGCAGAAGGAGAAGAGATAGTGGATCTGTCAGGCAGGGTGGCGATTGTTACTGGATCCAGCAGGGGGATAGGGGCTGCAACAGCGAAGGCCTTGTCGAGGGAGAAGGCATCGGTTGTTGTAAATTATCTTACCGGTGTTGACATGGCAGAAGAGGTAGTGAAAGAAATAAAGGGAAAAGGCGGTAATGCCATTGCCTTCCAGGCAGATGTGACAGACAGAAAGGATGCAGAAAGGCTTGTAAGGGCTGCAATAAAGGAATTTGGGCAGGTTGACATCCTTGTAAATAATGCATTTCGGCCCATGCCTTCCAAGTCGTTCCTCGATCTGACATGGGAGGAATGCCAGGATCAGATTGATCGTTCCCTGAAGGCTGCATTTAACTGTGTCCAGGCTGTTGTTCCCAAAATGATGGAGAGGGGGTCCGGGAAGATCATCAATATAGTAAGCGTCGCTGTTGATAAGCCCGTTGCAGGGGCATTGGCATATACCGCTGCAAAATCAGCGCTTATAGGGTTTACGAGGACCGTTGCGCTCGAACTTGGCCCCCATGGGATCTGCGTGAATATGGTCTCTCCCGGGATGACACTGACGGAAGGGACGAAGCAGATGGAGGAGTCTTCAAGAAATGAAGTCGTCCTGGGGACACCCATTGGGCGGCTTGCAACACCGGACGACATAGCCGGGACGGTTTTATTTCTGGCATCCGATCTTGCCTCTTTCATAACAGGAAGCTATTTTCCTGTGTCCGGCGGATATGTGATGTCTTAAAGGAGAGGGCTTAAGAATTGAGAAATGCCAATAGAGAGATTGGATTAAAACTTGAGAGGATAGGTACGCTGAAACGTTCAGAGAAGATCGGAAAGGTATGCTGGCTATTTTCGTACTGCCTTATGGCCATGGCATCTAAAAACCCGAAGATGGTCTTTTTGGAGCTTGCCAAGGTAGCGGCAGACCTGGCAAGAAAGATAGGTTGGACGGAGAATATCGGGGAGAGGTCCATTATTGACCTGATATTTAACGGTGATCTGTTTCAAGTGGAGATTATATCTACCGGTGAGGTTATTAGGGGTAAAAAGGCCTTAAGCAGTCTGGATTGGAATGGACATTACTACATCGAGATCTACCCTGAGTATTTCCCCTTTGTTAAGTATATCAGAAAGTGGTGTGTTAACGAGATGAGGGAGATAACAAGCGAAATCGATACTGACCAAAAGAGAGCAGCTATTCCTGGAAAGCTTAAAAAGGCCGTAGGGGTTTAACTTTAGAGTATTGTCGGAGGAGATCATGATAACGATGAATGAAGTGAAGGTTGGGGACCAAGCGCCCGATTTCACACTTAAGGATCAGGATGAGAAGGAAGTTACACTTAGCAGTTTCAAAGGGAAGAAGCACTTGGTTCTTGCATTTTATCCTCTCGACTGGAGCCCGGTATGCACCAAAGAGAATGTCTGTTTTACCAGGGATCTGTCGAGGTTTGAGGATAATGATACTGCTGTTTTGGGGATCAGTATTGACTCTACCTGGTCTCATAAGGCATGGAAAGAGTCCCTGGGTCTAAAACATACCCTGTTAAGTGATATGAACAGGGAGGCATGCAAGAGCTATGGTCTCTATCTTGAGAAGCCTAATATCTCGAAGAGGGCAACGGTGATCGTAGATAAGGAGGGGAAGATACGTTTCTACAAGGTGCAAGATATTAAGACCCAGAGGGATAATGAGGAGATATTGAAGTTATTAGCAGATTTAAAAAGGGGATGATCAGGTGAAGAATCTGCGGGAGGAGGCCGGGAAAAAGATGATTGATCCCGACCTGCTGGAAAGGGTCAAAAGATGGGCCGAGAAATCCTCCCTCTGGCCGTTTACATTCGGCCTTGCCTGCTGTGCGATTGAGATGATGGCTATGGTTGCCTCGCGCTATGACATAGCCAGGTTTGGCGCTGAGGTATTCCGTTCTTCACCAAGGCAGGCGGACCTGATGATCGTGTCAGGGAGGGTCTCTATGAAGATGGCCCCAGTGCTGAAGAAACTTTACGATCAGATGCCTGAACCGAAGTGGGTGATTGCCATGGGGGCATGTGCATCCTGTGGCGGTGTTTTCAACAATTACGCCATAGTCCAGGGGGTTGATAAGATAGTCCCTGTCGATGTGTATGTACCCGGATGTCCGCCGTCTCCTGATGCCCTGATCTACGGGATAATGAGGCTTCAGGAAAAGATTGAAGGCAGGATATCGGGGGAGGCGTAATTAAAGGTGTAATCATATGGCTACTCCAGATGCAGGGTCGATTATCAAGAGGTTCCCCGGGGTGGCACACGAGAATAGATCAGGGGATCTGGATGTTATAGTAGTCCCCAAAGATAAGATCCCCGGAATAGCCGAATTTCTGAAGAACGATCCCTCCCAAAACTATAATTTCTTATCAGATATAACCTGTGTAGATTACCTTAATATGAGGGCGAGCCTTGGGGCTTTCTATAACCCTTCAGGCGGCGGGTTACGCCCTATACCCGGGCATCCGGAAAGAAGGGAGAGGTTTGAGATTATATATAACCTCTATTCGATTCCGAGACGCTCCAGGGTATTCCTTAAGGTTTATTTGGATGATAAAGACCTTGAGCTTGAATCCGTCACTGGTGTGTGGAAGGGTGCAGACTGGTTTGAGCGCGAGGTCTATGATATGTTCGGTATAAAGTTTAAAAACCATCCGGACCTAAGACGGATCCTTATGCCGGCAGCGTGGAAGGGGCATCCATTAAGAAAAGACTACCCTATAGGCGGAGAGGAGGTAGCCTTTACAGCGAACAAGGATACGATCGACCCTCAGGAGGTTGACATCAAGGAACTGTCAATCGGGGATGATGAGATCTATGCAGCATTGATGCTCAACCTGGGCGGCGGCACAAGGCTATCGACAATCAAGGGAGATGAGCCTATCAGGATGGATTCGGGTGAGCGGAGGATAATACTGAATCTGGGGCCCCAGCATCCGAGCACCCATGGTCTTTTAAGGCTTGTGCTGGACCTTGATGGCGAGAGGATCAAGAAGGTGATGCCTATTATAGGCTATCTCCATACAGGTATAGAGAAGAGCTGCGAGCAGCTTACATACCAGAAGGCGCTTACCCTTACTGACAGGGTTGATTACCTTACGCCCCTTTCTAATAATCTGGCCTACTGCCTTGCAGTAGAGAAGCTTATGGATATCGATATACCATTGAGGGCTCAGTATGCCAGGGTGATACTCTGCGAGCTCAGCAGGATATCAAGCCATCTTGTCTACCTTGCAGCCCAGGGACTTGATGTTGGGGTAATGAGCCTCTTTTTCTATTGCTTCAATGAGCGGGAGCTGATACAGGATATATTTGAATATGTATCCGGTGTAAGGATGATGACGAGTTATATAAATATTGGCGGCCTAAGGTATGATCTACAAGAGGGTTTTAAAGAAAAGACGGCCGCATTCATAGACCGTTTCTCATCGAAGATAGATGAATTTGAGGAACTACTAACCGACAACCCGATTTGGATAAAGAGGGCAAAGGGGATAGGGATGCTAAGTCCGGAAGATGCCATCAACTATTCGGTATCTGGCCCTTCCCTGAGGGCGTCCGGTGTTAATTGGGATGTCCGTAAGGCAGCGCCCTATTCCTGCTATGATCATTTTGACTTTACTGTCCCCCTTGGTGAAAAGGGGGATGTCTTTGACAGATACATGGTGAGGATCGAGGAGATGAGGCAGAGCCTTAATATTATAAGACAGGCATTAGCCGCCCTCCCTGATGGGCCTTGCAGGAGTCAGGACAGGAAGATACTCACCCCTCCAAAGAAGGAGCTTGCAAAAAGCATGGAGGCTGTTATACACCACTTCCTGATAAGCAGCGCCGGATTTCCTGTACCAAAAGGGGAGGCATATTCCAGTATCGAGAGCCCAAGGGGTGAGGTTGGCTACTATGTTGTCAGTGATGGGAGCGGAAAGCCTTATCGTGTACGGATCAGAGGGGCATCCTTTGCCAATCTCCAGGCTATATCCAGGGTCTCAGAGGGGTTTATGATTGCTGATCTGATTGCAATAATCGGAAGTTTTGATCCTGTATTGGGCGAGGTAGACCGCTGATGGAACTTATCCTCTTTAAAGATAGATCTGTCCCTAACCTGAAGGATATTGATGTATATATCGGGAGGGGCGGGTATCAGTCCCTTCAGAAGGGTTTAAAGCTATTAAAGCCTGATGAGATAATCGATATTGTAAAGAGGTCAGGCTTGAGGGGCCGCGGCGGGGCAGGGTTTCCGACAGGCGCTAAGTGGGATTTTATCCCGAAGGGGAAGGGTATCCGGAAATATCTCTGCTGCAATGCTGATGAGTCGGAGCCGGGGAGCTTTAAGGACAGGGAGTTGATGGAGTTTAATCCCCACCTTCTCATCGAGGGGATCATCCTTGCCTCATATGCCATAGGGGCCGCAGTGTCTTATATCTATATAAGGGGCGAGCTTGTATATGCCTTTAGGATTTTAGAGAAGGCGATAAGGGAGGCCTACGAAAGGGGTTTCCTGGGAAGGGATATCCTCAATTCCGGCTTTGACCTGGATGTCTTTATTCATCGCGGCGCAGGCGCATATATATGTGGAGAGGAGACCGCGCTTATAGAGTCTCTCGAAGGGAAAAGAGGGATGCCAAGGGTAAAACCGCCATTTCCTGCCTTCTATGGTCTCTATGGAAAGCCGACAATGGTGAATAATGTTGAGACCCTATGCAATATACCCTATGTCGTAACAAATGGGCACGAGATGTTTGCATCCCAGGGCAGACCAAGAAACACAGGCACAAAGATATATTGTATGAGTGGAGATATCAATAATCCGGGAAATTATGAACTCCCATTGGGTATACCCCTCAGACATCTCATATATGATGTGGCCGGCGGGATAAGAAGCGGGAGGGCATTAAAGGCGGTCATTCCAGGCGGGGCTTCAGCGGCAATGTTGACCCCAGATAAGATAGATATCCTGATGGACTTTGATTCCCTTGCTGCTGCCGGATCAATGCTCGGCACAGCAGGCGTGATAGTAATGGACGAGACAAGGTGCATGGTTAAGGTTGCTTTGACCCTGTCAAGGTTCTTCTTCCATGAGTCATGCGGCAAGTGCACGCCATGCCGTGAAGGGACATTCTGGATTCATGAGATCTTGAAAAAACTGGAGGCCGGAGCAGGAAAGGATGAGGATGTCGATCTCCTCCTTGATGTGGCAAATAATATTGGAGGGAGGACTATCTGTGCCCTGGCAGATGGCGCGATTGCCCCCGTGATCAGTTCGATCAGACATTTCGGGGAGGACTACAGGCTTCATGTAAAAGAGGCCGGATGTCCCTATGATAGGATAATGGCAAGGGCCTGATGATCCTGGAAAAAAGTTAAAATGGATATGGCAGGAGATAAAGAATTTAAGAAGATCTCGTTGGTTATAGACGGTAAGGCCATCTCTGTTCCTGATGGTACCCTGGTTATTGAGGCCGCAAGGATGCTCGGGATTGAGATACCCTATTTCTGCTATCACCCGAAGATGGATCCTGTAGGCGCCTGCAGGATGTGCCTTGTGGAGACCGGCGGACGGGCTAAACTTATTACAGCCTGCACAACAAGGGTCGAAGAGGGGATGACCATATCAACGGATTCTGCATCGGCTAGAAAGGGTCAGAAAGATGTCCTGGAATTCCTCCTCACAAATCACCCTCTCGATTGTCCTGTATGTGACAAAGGCGGGGAATGCCCCCTTCAGGATAATACTTATAAATATGGACCGGCTGTAAGCAGATTTACCATAAATAAGTGGAGTTTTAAGAAACCGGTAGAGCTTGGACCGCACATACTCCTGGATCGGGAGAGATGCATAATGTGCATGAGGTGCACAAGGTTCTCTGATGAGATAGCAGGCCATCCGCAGATAGGGGTTATAAATTCAGGAAGAGGAAGCGAGATAGGTGTCATGCCCGGCCAGGAATTTAACTCGATCTTCTCCGGTAATACCATAGAGATATGCCCAGTGGGGGCACTGACCAGCAAGCTTTTCAGGTTCAGCGGAAGGCCATGGGAGTTTAAAAATAGGCCCGGGATCTGCGCCAATTGTGCAGTCGGGTGCAATATTAACTGGACAATAAGAAGGCACGAGATATTGAGGGTCCTTTCCAGGGAGAATCCGGATGTAGATGATGGATGGCTGTGCGACAGGGGGAGGTTCGGCTATACCCATATCAACAGTCCTGACAGGCTCACCTCTCCCCTTATAAAGAGGGATGGAAGACTTGTCCCTGCAGGCTGGGATGAGGCGATCGCCTTTGCCGCACAAAGACTGGATGAGATTACACTCAAACATGGGAATGAGAGTATAGGAGGGATCGGATTTCCAACACTTACCAATGAGGAGGCATATCTCTTTCAGAAGTTCATGAGGAAGGTAATAGGCTCAAATAACATAGATCATTGGCCAAAGGGTAATGGGGTTATCATCGAGAAATTATTTGAGGGATCGGCGAAGAATGGTTTGAGGAGATTTGCCTATAGCCATTTAGATGAGGCAGACCTTATCTTTCTGGTGGGTACTGATATAAGCAGAGAGCAGCCTGTACTTGACCTGAGGTTAAAGAAGGCCGTCAGGAAGAGGGGTGCAAGGCTGATAATAGTGCATCATGGGAAGACTGATCTTACCAGGTACTCAAGTCCTTGGCTTAAGTATAAAGAGGGGGAGGAGATGCTCCCCATTGAACTGCTCAAGAGGATAATCTTAAAGGGCGCCAAGGAAGAGGAAATAGAAGAGGAAATAAAGGGTGAGGCAGAGGCAGGGTCTTTTTCAGCCAGACTCCTCTATGAGGCCGGGATGGCCCTATCCGGCGGCAGAAAAACTGTGATCCTCCTTGGTAATAATCTTCCTGATGGGGTGATCCATGCTACGTTCGACCTGGCGTCAGGGATTATCGGGCAGTCAGGCGAACAGCGTGATGACCAATGGATATCATTGGGATTATTGATGGGCCATGCAAACTCCCAGGGTGTGCTGGATATGGGGCTTGATCCCGATTATCTCCCCGGCTATGTGAGGATTGATCTGGCTGGGCCGAGGGCACGTTTTGAGGATGCATGGGGATATATTCTTCCGAGGGCAAAGGGCCTCTCAGCTAATCAAATGTTAAACGGCGGCAATAATGGGGCAATAAAGGCCCTTTTTATGATGGGATCAGACCAGCCTTCAGTTCAGTCTTCGAGCACTACCTTAGATCTGAAGAGGGAGGGGATCGAGTTTTTGCTTGTTTCTGACATAACCCTTTCTGACAAGGCCAGGATGGCCGATGTTGTCTTCCCATCCTGTACACATGCTGAGAAGGATGGGACATTTACCAATGCAGGGAGGCGTGTACAGGGCTTTCAGAAGGCCATCAGACCGGTTGGTGATTCCCTTCCCGGGTGGCAGATCCTCTGTAATCTTGCCATAGAGATGGGTGAGCCATTTAATTATCTATCGGTATCAGATATAATGGATGAAATATCAACCCTTGTTCCTTCTTATAAGGGGATAAACTATCCCCTCCTGGGGGATAAGGGGGTTCAGCTGCCATGAGAAATGTGGTAGTCTTAAGAAGAGATATCTTCTCCGGATCCATCAAGGAGGCATAAAAGATGTTAGCCGGGTTTTTAAAATCCCTCTGGGTAACATTAAGACATATATTCAAAAAGCCTGTTACTGTGCAGTATCCCCATGAGAGGAGAGAGGTCTATGACAGGAGCAGGTGGAGGCATGTACTATTAAGACATGAGGATGGGCTTGAAAAGTGCATAGGCTGCTCCCTTTGTGCCGCCGCATGCCCTGCCGATTGCATCAATGTCATAGCCGGGGAGAACACGCCGGATAACAGGCGCTCGCCAGGCGAGAGGTATGCCAGGGTATTTGAGATCAACATGCTGAGGTGTATATTCTGTGGTTATTGCGAAGATGCATGTCCCACAGGTGCGATTGTTTTAACCGAGAACTTTGAACTTTCAGACTATAATAGGGATGACTTTATATATGGGAAGGACAGGCTGCTAATCGACATTCCTGAAGGTGTTGCCCTGATGAAAGATATATTAAACAGGGGTAATGTCCTTAAATATGAAGATCAAGCGGCCAAAGAACAGCATGAGCCCCTTGCTCATGCCTCTAAGAAGTAATATTATTAAAATTTAAAGCAGGACACTTACAATATAACAGGGGTGTCATAATATGGATATTGATAAAAAGGATCTGCTACAGCTCTATTATTATCTTAAACTAACCCGCTCTCTTGAAGACAGAATAACAAATTTATACCGACAGGGTAAGATAGTGGGCGGGGTTTATACAAGTAATGGCCAGGAGGCTATTGCCGCAGGCTATGCCTATGCCATGGAGAAGGATGATGTAGTTGCGCCATTTCACAGGGACATGGGGGCATTTCTTGTAAGGGGGATAACGCCTAAGAGGGTAATAGCCCAGTATTTAGGCAGAAGGGACGGACCTACAAAAGGGAAGGATGGGAATGTCCACGTAGGTGACTTAAAGCTTGGTGTTATCTGCTTTGTAAGCCACCTGGCGGATAATCTACCAGTTGCTGCCGGTATCGCCCTCTCATTTAAGTTGAGGGGAGAGAAGAGGGTAGTTGCCACCAACACAGGTGATGGCGCAACAAGCAGAGGCGATTTCCACGAGGCGCTGAATTTTGCAGCGGTACACAAACTCCCGGTGGTTTTCTTTTGTAACAACAACCAATACGCCTACTCTACGCCGCTTCGTCTTCAGATGGCTGTAAAGGATGTTGCGGAGAGGGCATCCGGATACGGGATCCCCACAGAGATAGTAGACGGTAACGATATTATCGCGGTATATAAGAGCGCCAGGAACGCCTATGCCAGGGCACGGGAGGGCGGGGGGCCGACATTTATTGAATGCAAGACCATGAGGATGCATGGCCACTCAGAGCATGATGATGCAAAGTATGTTCCGAAGGAATTACTGGAGGAATGGAAGGCCAGGGATCCTATCTTAAGAATGGAAAAGTATCTCATCGGAAATAACCTGGCAGACGAAAAGATATTGAAGGAGATAGAGGATAAGATAAGGGTAGAAATAGATGAGGCTACGGATTTTGCTGAAAAGAGCCCATATCCTGAAGGGAGAGAGGCCCTTGAGGGTGTTTATGCAACCCCCATTGAAGAGGAGGTGATGGTACATGAAAGAGGTAAGCTATCTGGAGGCAATATCACAAGGGTTGCGTGATGAGATGCGGAGGGATAAGAACGTCTTTATATTAGGCGAGGACGTAGGTGTTTATGGTGGCGCCTTCAAGGTAACGCAGGGCCTCTATGATGAATTTGGGCCGGAAAGGGTGATAGATACACCCCTTGCGGAGTCCGGCTTCACAGGCGCTGCAATAGGCGCCGCCTTAATGGGGATGAGGCCTGTTGTGGAGATGCAGTTCTCCGATTTTATTACCTGTGCCTTTGATCAGATTGTCACAATGGCAGCAAAGTCCCATTACAGATGGGGCGCCTCTGTCCCGATAGTTATAAGGGCACCCTACGGGGGGATGATACATGGCGGGCCATTCCATTCAGGCTGTCCAGAGGGTTGGTTCTTTCACACGCCGGGGTTGAAACTTGTAGCCCCCTCTACCCCGTATGATGCAAAGGGCCTTATGAAGGCGGCCATCAGGGACAATGATCCTGTTATCTATTTTGAGCATAAATATCTGTACAGGAGGATAAAGGCGGAGATCCCTGATGATGATTATATAGTTCCAATAGGACGAGCAGAGATAAAAAGGCCAGGCAATGATATATCCCTTATAACTTACGGAGCAATGGTCCATGTAGCCCTGGATGCGGCAAAGGTACTGGAGGGGGAAGGTATAGATCTTGAGGTAATAGACCTAAGGACACTCCTCCCCTTGGATAAGAGGACCATTTTTGGGTCTGCAAAGAAGACCAATAAGGTGATAATACTCCATGAGGCTTCGAAGACAGGCGGTATAGGCGCAGAGGTCTCTGCGCTTATAGCAGAGGAACTGTTCGATTCACTGGACGGTCCCATAGTGAGGATAGCTGCGCCGGATACCCCTGTCCCGTTTAGCCCTCCGCTTGAGGAGTTCTATATGCCGAAGGCAGGGGATGTGGTATCCGCCGCAAAAAGGCTCGCTGCCTATTAGGACGTGTCGGATATTCGATTGCAGCGGGTCTGCCGCCCTGGATCTTCAGGGTGGAAGCTATTTTTATAACTGTTGATCCTAAAAACCAGGGGGTAAAGTTATGCCTGAGGATGTAATAATGCCGCAAATGGGAGAAAGTATAGTAGAGGGGACTATCCTCAATTGGCTCGTTAAGGAGGGGGATATTGTTTTGAGGGATCAGTCTATTGTAGAGATCAGTACAGACAAGGTGGATACAGAGATTCCTTCTCCAGCAGCCGGAATGATAAAAAAAATCCTTCATGCGAAGGGCGAAACAGTTAAGGTTGGAACTCCGATAGCCGTTATAGAGGTTGGCGCCGGGTCCGGAGCTGCCGTTACAACAGCGCCCGGACCGGCAGTGGAAAAGCCTCTTCCTGCCGCCCCAATTGTTGAGGAGAGGGAGAGATATTCCCCTCTGGTGAGGAGGCTTGCAGAGGAACACAGGATAAACCTTGAAGAGGTAGCCGGCACGGGAGAAGGAGGGAGGGTCACAAAAAAGGATGTGCTGGATTTTATCGAAAAGAGGAAGATAAAGGCTGCCCCGCCTGCCGGCAAAGCCGAGACCATACCCTTAAGTATAATGAGGAAGACCATTGCGGAGCGGATGGTTGCAAGCAAGAGGACCTCACCTCATGTTACTACTGTCTTTGAGGCAGACATGAGCAATCCTGTCTCGTTCAGGGAGAGGGTTAAGGATCTGTTTCTGAAGAGGGAAGGCGTGGGTTTAACATACCTTCCAATCATAATCAAGGCTGTGACACAGGCTATACTGGATTTTCCAATCCTGAATTCATCCTTAGTCGGGGATGAAATCATAATAAAAAGGGATATCAACATAGGGATTGCGGTTGCGATAGAAGACGGACTTATTGTCCCTGTCATAAAGGGGACAGACAAAAAAGACCTGGCAACCATAGCCAGGGAGACCCATGATCTGGCCGAAAGAGCAAGGGGAAAGAAGCTGATCCCCGAAGATGTCCAGGGAGGAACATTTACCATTACAAACCATGGTGTATTTGGCTCTCTCTTTTCAACCCCCATTATAAGTCAGCCGCAGATAGCAATCCTGGGTGTAGGGACTATAGAGAAAAGACCTGTTGTGATAAATGATGCCATTGCCATAAGATCCATGGTCTACATGAGTCTTTCCTTTGATCATAGGGCAATTGACGGGGCGATAGCTGATCAGTTTATGAAAAGGATCAAGACATACCTTGAGACGGGCGATATTGCACTATGGTATCAGGCTGGAAAGGGTTAGGTATGAGGGGCATGGCATCAGATAAATTAAAAGGAGGATGGAGTCATGGCAAATAACAGGATAAACGTGAAGGAGCTACCCAAGTCTTTACAGGCATTTATCAAGACACATCCCAAGGTATGGGAGGCACATCAGATGCTTGGAGTTGCATGCAAGGATTCCGGGCCGCTCGACAATAAGACATTAGAGTTGATCAAGATCGGTATTACTGGTGCAAGAGAGAATATGACCTCTTTTAAGACACATGTCAGACAGGCATTAAGGGAAGGCGCCAGGAAGGATGAGGTCGAACATGCTATTCTGCAATTGCTCCCTGTTGCAGGGATAAATACGATGATGATGGAGCTTTTATGGGCAAGAGAGGTAATTGCAGATGAAAAAGGGGGGAAATAATGGCGGGATTGAAGGCAGGCCCCCAGAAGGCGCTGAAGATGGCCATTAAACATGAGGAGAAATCTTATCAGATGTATAAAAAGGCGGCTCTGGATGTAACTGATAAGGACACAAAGAAGGTATTCGAGTTTTTGGCGGAAGAGGAGATCAAGCATATGAAGATGCTTGAGGATGAATATGACAGGGTATTCAGACCTGAAAATTAAAAATTGTGGAGGAATCTGTTCAGATGGATCAGAGAAATGATAAATCAAAGGTCATGGAGATGCTTGAGAGCGCAATAAGATCAGAGATTGACGGATATAACTTCTATCTCTGGGCCTCTTTGAAGACCAAGGACCCAAAGGGGAAGACTGTTTTCAGGGAACTTGCAGAAGAGGAGATCAGGCACCTGAGGATGCTGGAAGCTGATTATAAAAGATATGGAGGTGTAAAGTCCTGGAGAGAGCCGGAACCTAAAGAGGTAAATAAAAAGAAGACATTTGAGATAAACTCCAGGATCAAGATGAAGGTCTCCGAGGGAACATCAGCGGAAGATGCCTTTAAACTGGCCCTTAGCATAGAAGAGGACGCAGAGGAATTTTATCGAGAAATGGCAGAAAAGACGAAGGGTCAGGATATCCATAAGACATTGCTCGATCTTGCTGATATGGAGAAGAAGCACCATGACTTAATAAGGCGCCACTATGAGCAGGCGGCAGGTTCAGGGGGGTAGAGAGAGCATAAATACCCAAATGATAAGACAAGTTCAAATGTCGAAATTCAAAGTTCAAATTTGTCATTCGTCATTTGAGCTTTGACATTGCTTTATTAATGGAGGATAGATGTCGAATAAGGATTATTCAAAGGCAGATGCGCTCAAGATTGCCCTGAATATTGAAAGGGATGGTTTTGATTTTTACACGGTTGCTGCAACAAAGACAAAGGATCAGAAGGTCAAAGACATATTCCTGATGCTCGCAAATGAGGAAAAAAGACACCTGGGCATGATCAGAAAGATCCAGGATGATATAGTAGATCCCTTGGCCTATTTCATCTCTGATGAGGCCATGGTGGAGGATTATCTTAGGCGTGTTATCGAGACTAAGGTATTCAATAAGGTGGATGATGTTGGAGCGGTTATGGAGGGGGTAAAGACAGACAAAGACGTAATAGGGCTTGCCATGAAGGCAGAGCAGGATTCTATGGATTTTTTTACAAGGATGTCAGAGCTTACAAGAGACCATGATGGTCAGACGGCATTCAAAAAGCTTGCCGGTTATGAGGAGCACCATTTGATGGAGTTGAAAAAACTTCAGAAACATATCACTGATTTAGAAAAACAATGAAATATAAGGCGGGATCTTGATTTAAAGATCCCGCCTTATCTAACTATTTCAGGAGTTCCTATTTGATCTTCATCGGATCCTGATAGACCATCAGGTGGGCATATGGTGTGCCGGCAAACATGATGTATACGCCAGATGGATTAGGCAGTGCAGGAAGTCCGGTAAGCTTCTCGTCGAATGGCCACATGACCATCCAGTGGGCAGGCTCATTTACAAGTTTTGAACCCTCTTCACTCTTCATTAAGATCTTCCCGTCCTTTTCCCAGTGTTGACCGCCCTTTGCCATATAGGATATACCGGGGACTGTATTAGCGGGCTTTGGTTCATTGTTCATCATGGATGCGGCCCACTGATTGGCTGCCTGGTCAAGGCAGATTGGATCGAGGGCAGGGGTGTCAGCTAAGTCAGGGAGACATGTGAACCCGTTTGTCCCCTTCTTTGCTTCTACCAGTTTTCCATCCGACCCAGGTATCAGTACCGTGGCGTCTTTTGCTATGGCGGTGGGCGCAGCACTCTCGGCCAGCTTCACCCACTCTTCAGGGGTTACAGGCTTCTTTGCCGCAAATAGAATAGACACTGAAACGGCTAAAATTATTACTACTAACAGGATTGGTAAGTATCTCATCTTCATATTCGCCTCCATTATTAGTTTGTATTCTACTATTTCATACAATAATATTAAGCGGTTAATCCTGCCCACATCAATCACCCGAAAGTATGCTTTTTATTCACACTAATGGTGGAGTGTCTTAATCTCTATCAATCTTCTGTTTTTTAGAATAAGATATTGGTCTTATGAAACGGATAAAATTAACCCTCAATGAAGTTCAATGGTCAATAGCCAGAGGGGTCCTGGAAGAGGAAGAGATACCCTTTTCGATCATAAACGAGCAGTTTTCAAGCCTCTATCCTGGTATAGCTCTGGGTGCATTTGGAAGAGATATCTTGGTGGAAGACGAGGACTATGAACGGACAACTAAACTCCTTCATGAGTTTCTTGATGAATAAAAGTTACCACTATTTTTTTCAGAATCAGAGAAAGTTATGATAAATATGCCAATTACCCCTAGGAATACATAAAAATGCCTATATCAAAAATATTTGTGATACGATAATTGGAAAGGGGCAGCGAGATGAACCAAAAAATTTATGGAAGACTAAGAAAAATAAGCGAACGGCTAAAAAAGGAATATCGCGCGGAAAAGGTTATCCTCTATGGCTCTTATGCCACAGGCACAGCTACCAAAGATAGCGATATTGACCTTTTTATTATTGCCCCTACAAACGAACGCATTTTCGAGCGGATGGCAACGGTCAGAGGTATTATCCGCGATCTGCGAAGCGGACTTCCTATATCGCCAATTGTTTTAACCCCTGAAGAAACAGAGAACAGAAAGAAAAAAGGCGATCAATTTGTTCGTGAGATATTGCAATCCGGAGTTATGTTATGAAGAATAAACCCTATCAAGACTTAAAAGAGGCATTAAAGCTCATATGTACAATTTTCCCGGGAGAAAAGTTGAATGCCTAAAAACAACCACAAACATACATCCCCTCAATCCCTCAACGGCTATATAAAATCCATCTGCGACATCATGCGCCGATCTAATTGCGCTGGGGCGCTGCAATATGTTCCGGAACTTACGTGGATCCTTTTTCTGCGCATCCTGGATGAGCGGGAGATGCGCGAGACAGAGGAGGCTGAGGCTGCTATTAGTGAGGCATCACGATCGGCATTCTCATCTTTCCCATTTATTGTTGGTTATCATATCGTACATTACCTGATTGAGGGCCAGCAATTTCCTTTCCAACCGGTTCAGGTAATCGACCCCGCTATTATCATGGAGAAAGCCGGATTCCAGCCGGTTGCTTAGAGAATGAGAAAGGTATGCGCGTGGAGAGACAATACCTATGGAGATTTTATCGCACAGATATGCAAACTCATCATCCTTCTGAAATAACGACATCCCGATGGTTGCAAATCTATCCTTCATGCCGAGCATATCAAGGATTGTAGGGGGTATGTCAGCTTGTGAGCCGATGTGCTCTATCGTCCGGTGCCCAAAGAGTTTTGGGGCATAGATTATCAACGGTGTATGAAACCGTTCGGCATAGTCAAAACTGCGGTAGGCGTTTAAGTTATGATCAGCGGTGAATATGAATATCGTATCCTCAAACCAGGCGGACTTGGCCGCCGCTTCCATGAACTGCCCCAGGCTCCAGTCTGAATAATGGAGGGTGTTCAAGAAACCATTCTCACCATTCTGATCGTGAGTATACCTTACATGGTCCTTCCCTGGATTGATATAAGGCATGTGTGTTGTGCCTGTAAATAAGAATGCAAAAAAAGGCTTCTTTATTGGATCCAGCCTGGACTTCATAAACATTAATGCTTCATAGTCCCAGCCATAGGAGGACTTTTGTCCCGAGTAGTCAATGAGCATAGGTATGTCCTCCATTCCGTAATAAGAGTCAAATCCCGTCGCCCTTGCAACGGCATCCATCCTGAAAGACCGGCGTTTTGATGTCTGTATAAAGATGGTCTCATAACCGTGAGACTTAAGTACATTGCCGATCTTTGGAAAGTTGCTGGTCTCAAGGCCAAAGCCTATGGCCGGCAGTCCTATAATAGGGGGCAATCCGGTCAGGACTGCCTGTATCCCCTCGATGCTGCGTTGCCCTACGGCATAAAAATTTGTAAATTGGAGCCCCTCGCTTGCCAGCCTATCAAAATTAGGGGTGACGCCGAAGCTGTTATGGCCAAAGCTGTCTATATAAAACGGACTCCAGCTTTCCAGTACCACAAACACCACGTTATACGGGTTTTTAATCTTACCCTCTAAGTGGGATATTAATCCTTCTGATGTTTTCAGGCGTTGGATTTCAGATCCTGGATTTTCCAGAGGAGTCCTGACAATCTGCTGTGCCTCTTCAGGGGCAAAAAAATGATGGTTAACATTTTTTTTCCCTTGTAAATTATGGAAAAGGGTAAATGCGCCGCTCAGCACCAGATTGCTTTGTGTTGAACTGCCGGACTCAAACGCGTCTATAATACCGATCGGTTTGCCTGAAAATCCTCCCCGGATGCAAAATACCATAACCCCTGCAAACAAAAGAAACTTCAGAGATATATATGGACTTTGCAGCGTGGGACGGGTAATTATCCATCTCCATATCAAAGCCAAAAAAAATGCAAATAGAAAAAAAATGGAAAGCTGCGTCTTGTAGCTCCTTAACGCCACTTCAAAGACATAGCCGACGTCATTCCCTAATAACAATAGTTCATTGATAAGATGCCGCTTTACCTGCTCAAAATAGATAATATCGCTTATGAGGATAAAGGTCAGAAGAAGCAGCAACCCATACATAGTCCATCCCCATAATTCTTGCCATAGCTTGCTATCCGCAAGACGAATGGGAATATTGTAAAGGGCCAGGGGCAAGGAAAAAACCACCAGCAGAATAGATAAATCAAACCGAATACCAATCAGGAACGAGATAATTACCTGCTTCGTAGAGAGGAAGGAGAAAAAATCTTTATAAACTAAAAATAGCGCCACCCTTGCTGCAAGGAAGATAAAAAGTCCGATTACTACGAATATTAAGCTTTTATACCACCGGGTCATGATAAGCCTTTTTTTAGTGTGCGTTCAGTATATCATCTTGTTGGGAAAAATAAAAACTGACTTCCGCCCTGGCATGGCTAAAGATAAAAAGTAAAAGAGGAAGCTTGAAAACCTGGCAGGGTTAACTTTAGACTCTAAATAGTTGTTCCTAAAATGTCGAGCAGGACATATATTTCTCTTGAGGCTTGTCTAGGAGAGGCCCTTTGTAGTATTTTATGTGTGATGAAGGTCTACGAATCACAAAAGGTCTATTTTGAAGAGGCCTACAGGACAGGGGAGCATGGCTGGCCTGTCACTGAACCTGAGAGATTTGTAACGGATTTTCTGAAAAAAAATAAAAGATCCCTGGCCGGAAAGAGACTCCTCGACATCGGTTCCGGTGAAGGGAGACATACGATTGCAGCGGCCATGGAGGGGCTTAGGGCCTATGGCATGGACTATCAGTTTCTTGCCGTTAAAAGGGCGATTGGGTTTTCAAAGGGGAAGGATATTAAAGGAAGTCTTCATTTTATTGCAGGTGATATATTTAATATACCCTTCAAGGATGGTGCATTTGATGTCCTGATAGATTATGGTGTTCTTCATCATATAAAGAAGCCTGATGTGATCGACTATATAAATAGGCTCCCTTTGCTCCTGAAAGAGAGAGGCTATTTTATCCTCTCCTGTTTTTCGAACAGGTTTAAACATTACGAGGGGGAGAGGAGGAAAAGGGACTGGACAGCCCATAGGGGTCATTACGACAGGTTCTTTAAGAAGAAAGACCTCTATGAGATCTTCGCGGACACGTTTGAGATTATCGATGTCGCAGAAGAGATTAATGGACTTCATGCATTCTATCACATTCTGATGAGGAAGAGATAATATGCCGGATATTGCATTTGTGAATGGGAGATTTATGCCCTTATCTGAGGCAACCGTAAACGTAGAGGACAGGGGCTATCAGTTTGGCGATGGCGTCTATGAGGTAATAAGGAGCTATAACAGCATCCTCTTCGGGCTTGAGGGTCATATAGTAAGGCTTGAGAGGAGTGCGAATCAGATACAACTTGACATGGTCTATTCCAAAGGTGAATGGAAGAAGATCATCCTTGAGGCCTTCAAGAAAAGTGGATATAATGAGGCCAAGGTATATATCCAGATTACAAGGGGTGTGGCTGCCAGGGCCCATCCGTTCCCATCAGGTGTTAACCCGACATGCGTCATAACAGTCAGGGAGCTCGACCGGTTATCTGAAGAGGTGAGAAGAGAGGGCGTTAAGGCTATTACAACTCCGGATATAAGGTGGGGCAGGTGTGATATAAAATCCTTAAACCTCCTTCCGAATGTGCTTGCGAGGCAAAAGGCAAAGGAGGCCGGCGCATTTGAGGCAGTCTTCGTAAGGGATAATATGATAACTGAGGGTTCCGGGAGTAATATATTTATTGTTAAAAATGGCAGCGTGATAACCCCGCCGCAGGGCCCTTATATCCTCTCCGGTATTACAAGGGAGGTGGTAATAGAGGCGGCAAAAGAGGCCGGCATTATAGTTGAAGAGAGGGGATTTCCTGTAAACGATCTTTTTTTGTCTGATGAGGTCTTTATTACAGGCTCTACCATTGAGGTAGTCCCGGTAGTGGGGATAGATAACAGGTTGATTGGTGATGGGATCCCCGGAAAAATAACAGGCATCATAATCGACCATTTCAGATCATTAGTGTCAGGCGATTCTCACTGAAGCAGGGGCACGTCGCAGCGAACCCCTGCACGACTGAAACTCTAGGAAGGAGAAGGAATTGATAAAAAAGGAGATCTTCCGGGAATACGATATAAGGGGTATTGTAGGTAAGGATCTGAATCCGGATGTTGCAGAGCTGATCGGGAAGGGATATGGGACCTATGTCAGGAGAAACGGGAAAAAGAAGGTCTCCGTCGGAAGGGATGTAAGGGTCAGCTCGGATGAGCTTTTCAATGCACTTGTATCGGGGATAGTCTCAACAGGTATAGATATAATAGATATTGGGATATGTCCCACGCCCCTTGTTTATTTTTCTCTCTTTAATCTCGATGTCGACGGCGGGATAATGATTACAGGCAGCCATAATCCGCCGGAATTCAATGGATTTAAAATCTGCCTCGGCAGAGACACTATTTATGGTGAGGAGATCCAAAGACTAAGGATGCTTATCGAATCAGGCGTCTTCGAAAAAGGGGAAGGGAAGGTAATCAAGCATGATATCATCTCTGATTATAAGAAATACATAAATAAGAGATTTTCGGATACGAATGCTGGAAAAAGGAGACTTAAGGTAGCGGTTGACTCCGGCAACGGCACTGCCGGGCTCATTGCACCTGGGTTAATTAAAGGGTTTGGACATGATGTGATCGAACTCTTCAGTGAACCAGACGGAAGGTTTCCGAATCACCACCCTGACCCTACCATAACGGCAAATCTTGAATCGCTAATAGATAAGGTAAGAAAGGAAAGGGCTGACGTTGGTATCGCCTTTGATGGTGATGCAGACCGGATAGGGGTGGTGGATGAAGAGGGAGACGTTATCTGGGGCGATAAGCTGATGATTATTTTTGCTCAGGATATATTATCAAGGAAGAGAGGCGCCACCATCATATCTGAGGTTAAGGCGTCATCGCTGTTTTACAAGGAGGTAGAGAGGCTTGGTGGGAGACCGATCATGTGGAAGACCGGGCACTCACTGATAAAGGCCAAGATAAAGGAGACAGGCGCCCTCCTTGCCGGCGAGATGTCAGGTCATATATTCTTCGCAGATGATTACTTTGGCTACGATGACGCCATATATGCCGCATGCCGGCTTATCGAGATAATGGAAAGAAGAAGGGAAAAGGTCTCAACAATGCTATCTCACCTGCCGCGCACCTGCTCCACGCCGGAGATTAGGGTCGAGTGCATGGAAGAGGCGAAGTTTTCCCTGGTGGAGAGCCTGAAAAGGCGGCTGGAAAATAGATTTAAGATAATCGATGTAGACGGCGTGAGGATAGAATTTGAGGATGGCTGGGGCCTCGTGAGGGCGTCTAATACCCAGCCTGTAATTGTGATGCGTTTTGAGGCAAATAGTCTGGAAAGACTGGAAGAGATAAGGACGTTAATGGAGGGAGAACTCAAGAGGGCCGGGGAAGGAGGGTAGGGTTAAGTATGAGGATTAGCAGATCTTACCCATTGAGTTGTAAGACGTGAGGTGCAAGACTAAAAATCTTTTACGTCTTACATTGATCTTGACCTTAGCATTCCTCCTTAGTGGTTGCCAAAAAAAATTTTTATTCGAAAAGCCGATCTTCAAGGAGACAGGGCGCACCCCAAGATCGGTGACTGCCGCCGATCTTAATAATGACGGGCTTATCGATATCGCTGTGGCCAACTTCAGCTCCAATGATGGAATATCCATCTTCTTTGGGGATGGGAACGGAAACTTCCCTAATCAGGGGCATTTGAATGCCGGCCTCGACCCATTTTTCATCACCTCCTCTGACCTCAACATGGATGGCAAGCAGGATTTGATTACTGCCAGTAGTGGAGGCGGTAACATCTCCATTCATTATGGAAAAGGTGGCGGAGGTTTTGCGTCGCAAGAATCGATCGTAACAGGGAGGTCCCCCAGGTCTGTTCTCGTAACTGATATGAATGGTGATAACAGGCCGGATCTGGCAGTAACAAACAGCCTTGATGACAGCGTCTCTATCTATTTAGGTAGTTCAGAAGGAGGGTTCATCCATAAAACTGATCTTAAGACAGGGGTTCACCCCTATTCTATCAGCGCAGGCGACTTTAACAGGGATAATAAACCTGACCTGGCTGTAGCGAATGTAGAGAGCAACAAGCTATCCATATTTCTTGGAGACAAAGATGGGAGATTTAATGACGGAGGGAGGATAGATGTAGGGCTTGGACCATCATATATTGTTGCTGTTGATCTTGACAAGGATGGCATAGATGATCTTGTTGTAGCAAACTTCAATAGCAATAATGTCTCTATATTGAAAGGAATGGGTGCAGGGGTCTTCTCAAATGCAGCAATCATATATTCAGGGATAAGGCCTATCTCTTTAGCCGTAGGCGACTTAAATCTTGACGGATATCCTGATATTGTTGTGGCAAACTTCGGGAGCAACTATATTTCAATCCTCCCTGGCAGGGGTGATATGACCTTTGCCAATGCAATTAATATAGAGGTCGGAAACGGGCCATCGTCCATCGCCATAGTCGACCTCAACAGGGATTTCAGACCGGATCTCGTGGTAACCAATTCAAACAGCAATAATATAGCTATCTTCCTTAGAAAATAATAAGCTGTGGACGCAGTTCCATTGCCCTTATCCGCATCCACCCATAAAGATGATAACCAGTAGAGCCAATAATCCTATAAAATATAATATTGTCAGCCTTTTCATTCTTATAGTTCCTTGTTCCTTAGGTGATGTTTTCTTGCCGGGTTCTTTCCTATTAATAATTTTGCAAATACGGTGCCATGATTTAATGTCTTGAAATACCTTGAAATACAATGGAAAGAAGTCATTAATAGATTTACTGGTGTATCCGAAACGATACTGAAATTATCTAATTGGATACACCAGATGTAAATAAGGAGCCTGCTTGATGCTGACTATGAATAAATTGGAAGCAGATCTAATTATCTTTAAAGACATATCCGGATATGATACTATTATCGCCGGTTTACAAAGGAACATTAATGGCCATAAAGATCAAAGATATCGACGAGATTAAAAGGATCGCAGAGAAGGCTGCAAGGTCTGCCGGCGAGATATTGAAAGAGGGCCTCACAAGGGATTTTGGCATCAGTTACAAGGGCCCGGTAAATCTTGTGACGGAGATTGACATGGCCTCAGAGGATCTTATCGTAAATATAATAAAGGAGAGGTTTCCGGACCACCTGATACTTGCCGAGGAGGGGCACAGGGATGGGGAAGGATCGGGGTGTAAGTGGATAATAGACCCACTTGACGGGACTACCAACTATGCCCACAGGTTTCCATTCTTTTGCGTCTCCATCGGGTTTGAGGCAGATGGAGAGATCGTCTTTGGCATAATCTATGATCCGATAAGGGATGAGATATTTAGTGTAGAAAGAGGAAAAGGCGCCTACCTGAATAATAAGTCGATTTCGGTGTCAAAGGCAGCAAGCCTTTCTAAATCCCTCCTTGTTACAGGGTTTGCCTATGATGTGCGGGAGGCGGCAAGAAACAACTTTGATCACTTCTATAATTTTAGCCTTGCTAGTATCGGGGTAAGGAGGACGGGATCGGCGGCCCTTGATCTATGCTACGTTGCATCAGGGCGTCTTGACGGTTTCTGGGAGATGAACCTCTCGCCATGGGATACGGCAGCAGGCTGGTTGATGGTAAAGGAGGCGGGTGGAAACGTGACAGATTTCAGGGGAGGTCTTTTTTCCATCTACTCAAAGGAGATCCTGGCCAGCAATGGAAGGATCCATAATGAGATGGTTAGTATAATTCAAAGAGGAATAAGATGAACCTTTCGAAAATAAAGGAAGCGAGGGAATATGAATCCTTTTAATCCAGAAAGAAGGGCACACCAGAGACATGCTGTCCATCTGCTTGTCGAATATGCGGCCAAAGATTCATTCAGGTCCGACTATATAGCCGATATAAGCGGCGGCGGCCTATTCATCCAGACACTGACACCTCTACCCGTCGGCACTGAGATTGAGTTTAAGATCGCCTTTCCATCGATTCCTAAACTTATCGAGGCAAGAGGTATTGTTGTGAGGGTCAGCGAGCAGAAAACCAATGATGGGCCTCCCGGGATGGGGATCAAGTTCATTGGGTTAAAGGAGGACGACGCAAGATTTATTGATACATTGACCCTGCCTGAGACTTGATCTTCCCGGGATGGACAGATCATTAATTGTTATAGCCCTTTTCCCTTTACTGAAGATATTCAGGTTAAGATATCTACTTGGAATCTTAGTAGTTTTCTGCCTCCCTGGTCCTGATACAGCCGCTTGTTACGATTTAGCAGATGTGCCTTTGCAATCTTTAAGCTACGGGACTGATTTAAATTATAAGGGGACGGGAGGCATTTATTCTGGTGATATCGATTTGCCTTCAAGGGGCTTGATAAATTACAGGCTGGCTGATCCCCTAAAGTTTGAGATATCCTATGCAGGATTGGAAAAGGATGAAAGAAGACTAAGAGAGAACAATAGAGGGGAGTTATTTGTTGATGGTTTAAATTATCAATTGGAGGTAAAGAGTTGGCTGGACCTTGGAAAATTTTTGTCATTTACTATCAATCCTAAGCTGATTGGATGGCGTGATGACAGCCATAATCATGATTTTTCTTTTAAAGAGGCATACGGGCGGTTATCCCTGCATAATATTGAGCTTGAGGTGGGTAGGGATTCACTCTGGTGGGGCCCTGGATATCATGGGGCACTGCTTGTTTCTAATAATGCTTTTCCCTTTGATATGATCAAGCTTGGTACTGCCGATCCGTTTCAGCTTCCGTGGATATTTGAAAGGCTGGGATATTTTAAGATCACATCATTTATCACCAGGCTTGAAGAGGACAGGGACTTCTCAAGGACCAAGCTCTTTGGTCTTAGAGTTGAGCTTACTCCAGTTTCATTCCTTGATCTTGGTATATCAAGGGTTACTATGTTTAATGGTGAGGGTAGGCCTGGGCTATCAGTTACCGATTTCTTAAGGCTATATTTCAGCAACCCTAACAGAGGCGGCAAATTTGATGTAAATGAGATAGCATCAGCGGACTTCAAGATAAAGATACCAAAGACAGATTACTTATTACCTCTTTCCAGGTCTGTAGAGTTGTATGGTGAGATCGGTGGGGAGGATGAGGCTGGTTTCAGGCCGACAAAGGATGGGTACTTATTTGGTGTCTGTATGCCCGGTTTCTTAAAAAACGATAAGACAGACCTTAGGGTCGAATATGCAAACAATCATGTCCAGGGATCGCCTGATGTATGGTATAATCATTCTGTCTATACATCAGGATATGTCTTCAGAGGGGATATTATCGGCCACCATATGGGGAGCGATGCAGATGATCTTTTTATCAGGGTTACAAGATACCTTGCAGATTGGCTTCAGGTCGGGATTCAATGCGATATTGAAAGACATGGCTTATCCAATCCGGTAATTGAGAAAAAGAAAGAAGTGGCCTTGGATAGCAGTATCTATATCTCCAAGCGTATCAAATACATGATCGGCTATGAGTATGAGAGGATCGAAAACCTGGATAGGGATGGTGATGCGTTAACGCATAATGCTATTCCGGGTGAGGATACAACAAACCACTATGTATGGACATCAATATCCCTCATTTTTTAAAACATACTTAAAGCGTTACGGCGTATATAAGGCCCCTTGCAGGAGAGGGGCTATCTTTCTATTCATCGGCCTGCTCTTATTTGCAACTGACACCATTGGCGGGCATACCTCAAAAGGTAAGATGGATGACCACGTCAAATCCCTTTCGAGCGGGGAAAGACTTGTCTTCGATATTACCTGGATGGGGATAAGCGCCGGGACCGCCTCACTTGAGATCAGAGACAGAATAAAGATGAACGGCCGGGAGGCATATCATATTGTCTCTACAGCAAGGTCCAACAACGTAGTCTCTCTCATCTATCCTGTTGACGACCTCATAGAAACATTTGTTGACGCAGAATGGATATATCCTTACAGGATATCTATCAATAAGAAAGAGGGGAGGAGAAAAAAAGACAGGGAGATTGTTTTTGATCAATCAGGACATACTGCCAGGGAAATAGACGGGGGGAGGGAGATTGTCTCTGAGGTACCGCCTGAGGTCCAGGACCCGCTATCATGCCTCTATTTCTTCAGGACATTCAAGGATCTGCGGGACGGGAAGATCCATACTATAGACGTGTATGACACCAAGAAGAACTGGCGGATGGAGGTCAAGGTGCTGGGGAGAGAAGAGGTTACGACACCGGCAGGCACCTTCTATGCCATAAAGGTAAAACCGGAGATATATTATGAGGGGCTCTTTCAGAACAAAGGCGATGTATATGTCTGGCTTACAGACGACGAGAGGAGGATCCCTGTACTGGTAAAAAGCGCAATTAAAATCGGGTCTATCAAGGCTGCCCTGATCTCTGCTATCCCGGGTAACAGGGCAGCAGGATTGGCTACCCAACCACATTATACTCCCTGACCCTGAAATTTACCCCTAATTCCTCCAGTGCAATCCTTCTGCAGGCAGTTAAATCTATTTCAGGCAGATCAACCACTGTGACTCCTACTATTGGTATATATTTCTTGGCCTCAAGTATAAACCTTTTTATCTCATCATAAGCCTTTTTCCCGAACCTGGGCCGGCATATCTCATAATACTTCTCTGCATCTTCGGCATTCAGGCTGACAGAGACCTCGTCCACAAGACCGGAGAGTTCCGGGAGGATATTCCTGTTGTGTATCAGATTGCCTTGCCCGTTTGTATCTACCCTCACCCTTCCGCCATTTTCCTTGACCCAGGTTGAGACCTCCTTTACAACATTAAGCCTGATAATGGGTTCACCATAGCCGCAGAACACGACCTCTTTATATGTTTTCGGGTCTCCTATGGCCCTGATCAGATCACATGATGACGGCTCTTTTTCGATCCTTAGATTATGGCCTTTTACAAAATCAGTAGAATATCTGACGCAGAATTTGCAGGTATCAGTGCATTCATTTGTGATGTTCAGATAAAGGGAATCCCTGATCTGATAAGCAATCTTACCTGCCTCCTCCATCATCGCTATCCTAAAAAGGGTTCTTGCGTTAAGAGATGTTATCCTTGCAATATCATCAAGGGTGAGGCCCTTTATCCCGGCCAGTATCTCTGCTGTCTTGTTGACGTATGATGGTTCATTCCGCTTGCGCCTGTAAGGGACCGGGGCCAGGTAAGGGGAGTCTGTTTCTATCAGTATCTTCTCTATGGGTATCTCCTTTGCTATCTCCCTTATATTTCCTGCCTTTGGAAATGTAATTATCCCTGAGAATGAGATGTAGAATCCCATATCTAGTGCGATTCTGGCCATATCTATATCACCTGAGAAACAGTGAAAGACACCACCCACCTCACGCGCATCCTCCTCCCTGAGGACGACAATGGTATCCTCCCTGGCCTCGCGGGTATGAATAATAACCGGAAGCCTTAAAGACCTTGCAATACGTATCTGCTCCCTGAAGGCGGTCATCTGGATCTCTCTTGGCGAGTTATCGTAATGATAATCAAGCCCTATCTCCCCCCATGCCACCACCTTCTCCTCTTTTGCTAAGCCCTTCAGGAAATCGAGTGCGTCGGCGTTAGCAAGCTTGGCCTCATGAGGGTGAATACCGACAGTAGAATATACCCTGTCAAATCTCTTTGACAGCCCCACAGATCTTATACTCGAATCAAGGTCAGAGCCCACAGTGATTATATATTCAACGGAGTTATCCCACGCCCTCTTTATTACCTCCTCAAGGTCGTCCTTAAACTCTTCCATATCAAGATGGGCATGACTGTCTATTAACATCAAAAAGTCCCTTCAATTTTCTTTTTTATATTATAAGTCCTGGCTGTTTAATGATCAATAGCCAAAGAGTGACGTGAAGGATTCTCTATAGGGCCGGCTCTTGGTCTGAAGTTATTGCTGAAAAATAATCCCTCCTGCCTAACATGTTAGAATATGACACAAGATATTGACAGATAATCGTACCTATGATAGTATGATGTCATAAAAGGGGGGATTCAATGATCATTTATGCGAAAATAGGACATCGTATTAAGGAGTTGAGGAAAAAGACCGACATGAGCCAGGATATGCTGTCACAGAAGATGGGCATATCACGACCTGCCATCTCCCAAATCGAGAGCGGAGAGCGGAAAGTCTCCGCAGACGAGCTGCAAAGGTTTTCTCATATTTTCCATGTTTCTGTGGACGATTTTTTAAATCCGGCAAAAGAGCCGGAGGTCCATTTGCATAAAGGCAAGGAAGAGAAATCGTCTAAACCGCAAATGCGGATTAGCGTGCCGCAGAAGAACTTACAAAAGTTCAAGGAAGTGTTGCTGTATATCCTGAACAAGGTTGGGGCCAAGGAGAACATCGGCGAAACCGTCATCTATAAGCTCCTCTATTTCATAGACTTCGATTTTTATGAAAAATATGAGGAACAGATGATCGGCGCTACGTACATCAAAAACAAATACGGCCCTACGCCGGTCGAGTTTGTAAAAATCGTCGAGAGAATGATCGAAGGCAAGGAGATAGAGAAGGTAAAAAGCGAATATTTCAATTTTCCGCAGACCAAATATTTGCCTTGTCGGAAGCCTGACCTGTCGAAATTGAAGGCGAACGAGATAGAGGTGATCGACGACGTCCTGAACCGGCTTTCCGAGATGAACGCCAACCAGATCAGCGCCTATTCCCATAACGATGTGCCATGGATGACAACGGCGGACGGTGAAGCTATAGAGTATGAATCCGTTTTTTACCGCACCCTGCCCTATTCCGTACGGGCCTATGCGGAAGAGACGGATGAGTGACCCGTTCTACAGTCCATACGTCGGGACGCTGTTCAAGAAGATATCCCATGTCCCGGAATTCGAGAAGGATCTGAAGAAACTCGTCAGGCGGTATGCGTCCCTTGAAGAGGATTTGCAGATATTCGTCAAGGTCGCACTGAACGCATATCACAAGCAGAACATTGACAGCAGGGCGATCTTTCACATATCCGATCTTGGCATCCGTTCCCCAAAAATCTACAAAGCCAGGAAATTCGCCTGTAAGGCGCTAAAAGGGAAAGGCGCGCAGTCTGGGATCAGGGTCATCTATGCGTATCATCAAAAAGAGGACTGGATAGAGTTCATTGAGATTTATTATAAGGGGGATAAGGAGAGCGAGGATCGGGAGAGGATAAAGAAGTATTGCAGAGGAGAATGAATTTAAGCGAAACATGCAGTTGGATTTACAAGAATAACACTTTAGTATAAAATGTGGTTTATTATTAAGGTGCCACAAGAAATGCCCCAGGAAATAAAGGGAAAAATGGATGGAGAATCACTAGATATTAAGCAGGCCAGACTGCAAAGGCTGAAAGGGCTTTTCCCCGAACTCTTTACCGAGAATCAGGTAGATTGGGAAAAGCTTAAAGCAGCTTTTGGCGAGGATATCAGCTTTGCCAACAAACCGCAAAAGGTCATTACCCTCGATAGTCTGTTCACCGGCAACGACCAGCTCAAAACCAATACAGTCCTGCAAATGCGCGATGCTGGGGTGGATTTTAAGACGATATGAGCGATAAATTAAATTTCCTTAAACTGTTTTCAGCCATGAATAAAAAGAAGGTTCGCTATCTCGTTGCCGGCGGCGTGGCAGTCAATCTTTATGGAATTGAGCGGGCTACAGGCGATATAGATATCGTTGTTCATCTGGAGAGGCATAATATTGAAAAGTTCGTGGAAGTTATGAAGGAGTTAGGCTTCAGGCCTAAGGTTCCGGTGAAACTTGAAGAACTTGCCAGTAAGGAGATGAGGGAAGAATGGGTTCGTGAAAAGGGGATGAAGGTTTTCAGCATTTATGACCCGCAGAATCCTTATTTCCTGTTGGATGTATTTGTAGAGGAGCCGTTTGACTTTGATAAGGTCTATGAAGAGCGAAAAAGTATCAAGGCAGGGAATGTAAGGATTCCTCTGGTTTCCATAAAACGGCTTATTGAGATGAAGAAAAAGGTGGGCAGACCACAAGATATTGCTGATGTCCATTATCTTAAAAAGATAGAGAAGGAGTGGGGTGATGAATAAAGGACCGTTATTATATTACAGGACGACAGCGCAGATAGAAGAGTACCGAAAAAGGCCGGTTCTCCAGAAGATTAAGTGGCTTGAGGCACAGATGGAGTTTTTCTTTTATGCCATGCCTGATAAGGCAAAGAAGATTCGGGATCGTATGCACTCAGAAAAAGGGGCGTAACCCTTTAATAGATAGCCTGTTCACCGGCAATGACCAGCTCAAAACCATCACGGTATTGCAAATGCGGGATGCGAGGGTGGATTTTAAGACGATATGAGCCTGAGCAGATTAGGAGATCCTGATATCTTATAAATTGACATAACGGATGAAATATATTAAAAATACTATCTAGGTTCTGACTTATTTTGATTGCGTAAAAGGAGGTTCCAGATGGGTAAGGTATTAAGTGTCGATAATAGTACATGGGATAAAGAAGTATTGTCGGCAGGCGGGCTGGTAATGGTGGATTTCTGGGCCGTATGGTGCGGGCCGTGTCAGATGGTAGGTCCTATTGTTGAGGAGCTGGCATCAGAATACGAGGGGAAGATTAAGGTATTAAAGCTTAATACAGATGACAACCCTGAGATAGCAAGCAGATACCAGATCATGTCTATCCCGACCCTTAACTTTTTTAAGGATGGAAAGGTGATAGACAGGATAGTCGGGGCTGCGCCCAAGAAACAATTTAAGGAGAAGATAGACCAGATTCTAGCAAAGGTCTGATCTCCCTCCTTTTTTTGGATCTTATGGTAGTCTTGTAAAGAGGCTGTTGCCCAGTTATCCTTTTTGCTGCTTTAAGAGAATTTTATTTAAAGGAAAGGGCAACAGATTCTAAATCCATGCTGAAAGAATTACGTATCAAGGATTTTGCCATTGTCGACAGCCTTGATCTTTCCTTCTCCAACCACCTGAACATCCTGACCGGCGAGACCGGCGCAGGCAAGTCGATCATAATAGATGCAGTAGATCTTTCTCTGGGTGGTAAGGCCTATCCCGAACATATAAGGAGCGGTTCTGATGAGGCCGTCATTGAGGCCCTGTTCGACTTACCTGAGAAGAGCCTTGCCCGGACAAGGTTTTATGATATGGGCATACTTAAAACGGATGAGACGGAGATCGTTGTGAGGAGGCTGATTTCCAGATCAGGCAGGGGCAAGGTTTTTGTAAATGGCGGGATGTTAAACCTGTCTACACTTAAGGAGCTGACGGACGGCATTGTCGATATACATGGCCAGCATGAACACCAGTCCCTGCTCAATAGGAACAGGCACATCGATTTACTTGATGCCTACGGGAGGCTCGAGGACAAGAGAGTGGGATTTGGAAAGGTCTTCCTAAGGATAAAGGATTTAAATGATGAGCTGTTGGGACTGGAGAAGGATGAGGCTGAGAGGATAAAAAGGGTTGGCTTTATTAATTTCATGATAGATGAAGTAACCGGGGGAGGGCTTAAGGCCGGTGAAGAAGAGGAGCTTTTGAGGGACAAGAAGATTCTCTCAAGCTCGGAGAGGCTTGCCAGGCTTTCTGATTCTGTATTACAAGAGTTATACGAATCAGGAGACCCCCTACTTACCCGGCTTCAGGCAATAAAATCAAGCCTTAGGGAGATGAAGGAGGTAGATCCTGCCATTGATGATATCGAGAGGCTCTGGGATGAGGTGATTATCCAGACAAAGGAGGCTGCTATGCTGGTAAGGGGATATGGGAGCAGGATCGATCATGACCCGGCCAGGCTGGAGCAGATAAATGAGAGGTTAGATCTTATAGGGAGACTAAAGAAGAAATATGGCTCTACAATAGATGAGATCCTGGATGACCTTTCCAGGAAGAATATTGAGTTGGAAGAACTCAATTCCCGCGAAGAAAAGATAGGAAAAATAAGGGAGGATATTGAGGAGGCGACCAGAAAGGCATATGGCCTGGCCAGTCTCCTCTCAAAGGGGAGAAGGGATGCTGCCAACAGGCTTGAGGGTGTGATAGAAAAAGAGCTATCAGGTCTTAAGATGGAGAGGACCAGGTTTATTGTGGATACAGTCCAAAGGGAGGAGCTCGATTCAAGGGGGATGGACAGGATAGAGTTCCTGATCTCACCGAATCCGGGTGAAGAACCTAAGCCGCTGTCCGGCGTCGCCTCCGGAGGAGAGCTATCCAGGATAATGCTCGCACTGAAATCGGCCCTGGCAGGGGTAGACGATGTACCTACCCTTATATTTGATGAGATAGATGCAGGCATAGGCGGAGGAGTTGCAGAGATGGTTGGAAAGAGACTTTATGACCTGTCAAAGAGTCATCAGGTCTTCTGTATTACCCATCTGCCCCAGATCGCATCATTTGCCCAGAGCCATTATTATGTTGAGAAGGTCGAGGATGGGGGCAGGACTGTCACCAGGGTAAACAGGCTTTCTGAAAAGGATAGGACCTCTGAGATCGCCAGGATGCTGGGCGGTCTGGAGATCACTAAGGCCACCATTAAGCATGCCGAGGAGCTCATAAATATCAGAAAATCCGGCAAGACTACCTCTTCCCCAGATTAGATCAATCCCGTTAATCCGAGCGAAGGCCTTATCGGCTGTGGACATGCTGTAGGCTCAACGGGTATAATGCAGGACAGTTGTAGGGGCACTAAAAGCCCCTTTAGATCTACCGAGCGAACAGCGTGAGCGTGTGAGGGGGAGGCTCCATCCGGCTTTGCCGGTGGAGGGGGCGACGCAAGCCCCTTTAATAGCTAAAAGACTAAGCCTTAATAATTGTCCAGATCCCGACAGCAATGAAGCCTATGCCTGCAACCCATGAGATCCATCTATGGCTCATATGACGGAAAATAAAGGAGCCAGCGAGAACCCCGATCCCTGAGGCAACAACAAGGGCAAGGGCAGATCCGAGAAAGACCGACAATTTCTTATTTTCAGGGTCTGCCGCATATAGCACCGTTGCAATCTGCGTCTTGTCTCCAACCTCTGCAACAAAGATGGTCCAGAATGTTATTAGAATAAGTCTTATATCCACTTACGCCTCCGGCTTTTGTCAGATTTATTTTTTTGCCCTATGTTTACCATTCTTGCTCATTTTTTATGCCGCCCAATCTTTACAAATTAGCTCTGCCTGCTCCAGAACGGTTTGTGTTGAAAAGAGATCATCCGGGCCGATATTAGGACCGCTGAGAACGGCATACCCCAAATCCTCAAGCCAGGTAAGGGCGGCTTCTTCTACTGTGGATTCAGTGATGCGGTGGCTATT
>CAYZUL010000024.1:0-36452 GCA_964481895.1 uncultured Nitrospirota bacterium
GCCGGATGGAGCCTCCCCCTCCCTACGCTCGACTCCGCTCGCTGGTCAACAGATTCCTCATCCGCAATTTTTTCTAATCTTCCACACAGCCCGGATGCCGCATCCGGGTCAACCTTTATCCCATCCCTGTGTCCCGCCAGTTGTATTTTCAGGAGGTCCCCTGCCTGTAGGAAAAGGTCCAGCATCTCATCTTTAAGTTTGAGTCCGCCATTTCGGATCTTATCCAGCACCGTTTCAAGGGAATGGGCAATCTGAGAAAGGTCTTGAAAACCAAAGGTGCCGCTCGCCCCCTTGATGGAATGGGCTGCCCGGAATATGGCATTTAGATCATCCGGATGTGGCGCATTGATATCAAGGTTTATCAACAACCTTTCCATCTCGACCAGATGTTCACCGGTCTCTTCGAAGAAGACCTGATAGAATTGACTTTTATCTATTTGCATCCGATCACCTTTCGGACCACTTCCAGCAGTTTTTCAGGGTCAAATGGTTTCACCAACCAACCAGTTGCACCTGCTGCCCTTCCTTGTGCCTTCATGGTATCGCCTGCCTCAGTGGTTAACATTAAGATTGGTATGCTTTTATATTGTGGCAATACCCGAAGTGATCTGATAAGGGTCAGTCCATCCATCTTAGGCATGTTCTGATCTGTGAGGACGAGATGAACGTTTTTCGTTTTAGCCTTTTCAAGGCCATCCAGGCCATCTACTGCTTCCATCACCTCGTAGCCCGCGCTCTTCAGGGTAAATGAGACCATTTGCCTGATTGACGCAGAATCATCTGCGGCTAGAATTATCTTTGACATACATTGACCTCCCTTCCTTTCTCAGGGGAGCAATCGTCCCCCTCCACCGGCAAAGCCGGATGGAGCCTCCCCCTCCCTACGCTCGACTCCGCTCGCTGTTCAGAAGATTCAGGCCATGGCTAAGACCCGGTATATCTTCCGCTAAAATAGTTCTACGCTCCCTGCGTTCATAACCTCCTGTGATATCGATTTTTCATCAAATATCTTCTTTTCTGATAACTCTAATGATTTACAAATTTCTGATTTAACCAGGGAAAGTTGATCAAGCAGATTAGTATCAAGGTGGTGAGGCTGAGATTTCAAACCTTCCTTCAGGCCGCTAATGCCCTCGATGATGAGTTCCATTCTTTCCACGCGATCCTCAATACGCGAAACCAGTTGCGTTGCTAAATCCTCAAACTGGAGCGTAGTTACCGCAATGTTTACGTTGGATTGGATATCAGTATTGATTCGCGATATTTCACTCATGCTTTCCATCATTATTTTATTTAACTCTTTTATCCTGGCCATCATATTTGTCACATCAATTTTTGCATTTAGTGCAAAGTTCATATCCTTTGATGCCAAATTTTTGGTTGTTGACTCTGCATCTTGCAGCAACCTTTGTACTATATAAACATGTTCATTAATACGTTCGCCCAAACCGGATGAATGAATGGCAAGCTTGCGTACTTCATCGGCAACAACTGCAAAGGAGCGGCCATAGATCCCTGCGCGAGATGCCTCAATAGTTGCATTAAGCGCCAGTAGTTTTGTCTGCTTGGCGATAGTCTCAACCCCTGCTATATCGTGCAATATCGTATTCATAGTTGCAGTTATCTGGTCTATCTCTTCAGTCATCTGCATGCTGTGCTTGCTGGTATTCAAGATGTTATCAACAAAATATGCCAGGGTTTCTGCTGTCTTATTTATGAACTTCTCAAAACTAACTGCCGCTTGAACATCATCAGATACATGCGACTGATTTATTAATTTCAGCATCAGCTCCTGTTGTTTCCGAGTATGTGCCTCGAGTGTGGTAAAATTATCTGTTAGTCTGGCCACTGCACTACGCAGCAGGCCCTGAATCTGCATAAGGTCGGCTTTAATACTTGTGTATTGATTATTGAAGTGGGATGATATGTCATCCAGCAGAGAGGAAAGCTCAGAAAGGATACTTATCCGCATGGCCTTCTCTGCTCCAAAAACAAGGCTATCCAGTTTAATTAGGGTATTTCCCCAGCCGAGAGATACCAGACAGAGGGAAAGCAGATGCCAGGCCCTGTTATGAGTAAAATATATGACGATTATCCCGCAGAAACTATATATAAGACCAGACATTATATAAAGCCGAAACCTCTGGCATCTTTCAAGGTAAGATATCCCCTTCTTGGCAACCTCCGTCATACTAACCCCCATATCCCGTCCTTAGAGGGCAATTAGTTTCGCCGTCTCCCCCGCTCCCGCAAGGTTTTGACCTTCGGTGGAGATGCCTTTTTTTATTTTCTAGTATATTTATCTAATAATTATATCTATCGGATATGGAGGTATAAAACTTTAGTCCCATCATCTATATGGGAGAGGTTTTATACAAAGTCGCATTCAAACCCCCTTTTCCAAAGGGTGACTCCCAACTCCCCCTTCCCCCCTCTTTATCAAAGAGGGGGATAAGAGGGGGCGCACGATGCGGGGGCGTTGGTTTGTAAAGTATCACTTTGATTGTAACATGGTATAGGATTTATTGAAGGCGATTCCTTAAGCCAGAGAATAAGTTCGGGGGCTGGAATCGGACGGCTCATGTAATATCCCTGCGCTAAATCACAGTCGAGCAAGATGAGCTTATCAAATGTATCTCTATCCTCCACGCCCTCGGCTGCAACCTTAAGGCCCAGACTATGGCCAAACTCTATGATGGAGCGGACGATCTTCATACTGTTCTTGTCTTTCATCATATTCATGACAAAGGATTTATCTATCTTTATTTCGTCGACCGGGAGTTTCTGCAGATAGCCGAGGGAGGAGTATCCGGTACCAAAGTCATCAATAGAGAAATGTATCCCCATTGAGCATAATTGGGTGATGATCTCCATCGCACGCTCCGGATCCGCCATAATGATGCTCTCGGTAATCTCAAATCTAAGCCGGCGGGACTCAACACCCCAGGTGGATAACAGGCCCTTTACCTGATCCAGAAGCTGCGGAGACTGAAGGCTCCTGACAGACAGGTTTACCGCTACAGAGGTCTCAAGGCCCATCTGATGGAGGACCCTTGACTGGCGCAGGGCCTCTTTTAATACCCAGAAGGTAAGCTGTTTGATCAGCCCTGTATGCTCTGCAATGGAGATGAACTTGTCAGGCGGTATGACGCCTGATTTAGGATGCTGCCATCTCACAAGGGCCTCAACCCCAATTGGTCCGGATGTCTTTAAATCTATCTTGGGCTGATAGAGGAGGAAGAGCTGATCCTGAACTATGGCATGCCGGAGTTCCCCCATAAGCGCCAGGCGCTCAGGAGAATGCTGGTCATACCGGGAAGAGTATATACAAAAACCGTTCTCTGTCTTTTTTGCCATGTGCATCGCAATATCCGCCCGCCTGATCAGTATATCGGCATCTTCCCCATTGCCGGGGAATAACGCAATACCTATACTGGCAGAGATATCGAGGGAGATCCATTCAATTACAAAGGGTTCCTCAAGTCTCTTAATGATCATGCCTGCCGCCTTTATAGCGGCATTTGCGTCTGCCCCGATGATGAAGATCGCAAATTCATCCCCGCCAAAACGGGCTATTACAGGGGAGCGGTCATCCCCCTCCACCGGCAAAGCCGGATGGAGCCTCCCCCTCCCTGCGCTCGGTTCCGTTCGCTGTTTAGAAGAATCAGCATCCAGACGTTTCTCCTGACCACCGCTTTCATTTACATCTGCCTCCTTGATGGCATCCTGCAGGCGCAGCCCTATATGCTGTAAAATAATATCTCCATTGGGGTGGCCCAGGGTATTATTAATCTCTTTGAAACGGTTTAAATCCAACATCAGCAGGGCAAGGGTACTGCCTTCTGATCTTGCAGTCGCAATGGCCTGCTGGAGGCGGTCGTGGAACAATGTGCGGTTTGGAAGCCCTGTCAGGACATCATAGTAAGCCAGGTACTGGACCAACTCGTCCGCCTGTTTACGATCCCTCTCAAGGGTGATCTCCTTCTCAGATCTTCGGCAACGCCTATTATCCCTATCACCTCTTCACGTTTTAAGATAGGGACCCCAAGAAAGGAGTTCAGCGGCGGATGGCCTTCAGGAAGGCGTTTTCCTGACCGGGCATCTGAAGAAGGGTCATTGGCTATTACTACCTTACCGCCTGTAATTACCCTGCCATAGAGATTATCAAGGTTTGTAAGCTCGATATACCCAACCTCGTGAAAGGTACGCACCGCATCATCATAGAATTCCCGATTTACCTCCTTATCCCAGATCATGCCTTCATAGGCTAATATACGCAGTACCGGCCCCTCCGCAACAACACCGATGAACCCATACTCACTCCCTGTCCTGAGCAGGGCGGAGCGGAGGATTATGGAGCTTGCCTCCATCCAGTTTCCTGATTTTAAGAAAACGGCCATTGCAGTCGTAACCGTTGCCAGCTGCTCAGTCTTAATCCTTAAGGCATCCTCCACCTGCCGCCGTTCTGTCACGTCAATTGTCAATACCAGTCTGGCGCTCCTCCCCTTGAAGGTTAATGAATGGGAAGAGACTTCCACGTCAATGATACTTCCGTCCTTCTTCTTATGTCTCCAGGTACCGGAAGAATTAAACCCGGCGCCGGACCTCAATATCTTGTCCAGCCTATTCATTACAAGCGGGATATCTTCCGGCGGACGGATATCCTTTATGGTCATAGCGAGGAAATCCTCACTGGTATAACCATAATGACTCATAGCTGCGTTGTTTACGGCAAGGAATCGGAGGGTCTCAATTTCATAGACCCACATAGGGTGTGGATTAGATTCAAAGAGTATCTGGTAATGATCTTTAGTCCCGCATAAAGCTCCTTCCGCTCCTATCTGCCCTGTTGCAGCCGGCAGGAGGCAGAAAGACCGGACTTCTCTCTGGTACTCCATGGCAACCCTCCTTCCCCACAGGTACTTCCATCTCGCATAGTATCTGAGGACCTCCGTCTCCCGCTCCGGAGGGTCTGCTCTTTAAACGGACAATTTATTATGCTTTATCGGCTACTGATCTTAAAAACTTTAGAAGAGGCAGTATCACTGATACAACATACCCAGGAAGTTTGTCCTTCAGGTCATTGCAGCAACAGAATATTTTTTTCTACTGCCTTCTTTTGTCATCCTCTCTATAAATTCCGGTAATGGGATCGGCCTGCTCATGTAATACCCCTGGGCCAGGTCACAATCAAGTGCGACGAGCTTATCATATGTCTCTTTATCCTCCACGCCCTCGGCCACTACCTTCAGGCCCAGACTATGGCCAAGCTCTATGACGGAGCGGACTATCTTTAAGTTATTATCATCCTTAATCATATTCATGACAAAAGATTTATCTATCTTTATCTCATCCACAGGGAGCCTTTGCAGATAACCAAGTGATGAGTACCCGGTGCCGAAGTCGTCTATAGAAAAGCTGATACCCATAGACGTAAGATCGGTGATGATCTCCATGGCAAGCCTCGGATCAGACATGATGATAGATTCCGTAATCTCAAATCTGATAGCGCCCGGTGTTGTGCCGCAGGTCGAGAGAAGCCTCTTTATCTGATCTAAAAGCTGATGGCTATGGAGGCTCTTTACCGAGAGGTTTATTGCTACAGACACATCAATGCCTGAACCAAGCCAGCCCCTTGACTTGATTAACACATCTTTTAATACCCAAAGTGTGAGCTCCTTAATTAAACCTCCCCTCTCTGCCAAGTGGATAAAGTCATTTGGAGGTATGATACCTGATCTCGGATGCTGCCATCGGACAAGGGCCTCAACGCCTATGGTCTTGCCTGTCCTAAGGTCTATCTTCGGCTGATACAGGAGGAATAGCTCATCTTTGTCTATAGCATGACGGAGATCGCCCATCAGGGCAAGGCGGGCGGGAGAATATTGGTCAAATTTACTGGAGTAGACACAGGCCCCGCCCTCAGTGCGCTTGGCCGCATACATCGCCATCTCTCCCCTTCTGATCAGCGTGTGGACATCCTCACCATGATCGGGGAAGAGCGCAATCCCTATGCTTGATGAGACCTCGACCATGAGGTCCGCTACGGAAAAAGGTCTTCTTATCTCCTCTATAATCCTTTGTGCCTCTGTCCTGGCACTACTTGTGTCTGCCCCTGGAATCAGGACTGCAAACTCATCACCTCCAAGGCGCGCCACAGTGTCGGGCTGCAAGAAGATACCTTTCAGACGGACTGCGATTCCCTGTAATATCAGGTCGCCATTATTATGGCCCAGGGTATTATTAATCTCCTCGAAGCGGTCCAGGTTTATCACAATGAGGGCAAAGGATCCATTGTCCATCCGCGCCCTGGTTATGGCGCGGTCTATGTCATCGTGGAGGGAGAGGCGGTTTGGGAGGTCTGTTAAAAGATCATTGTAGGCCAGGTGATGAATCAGCTCATCTGACTGCCTCCTTGCAGTAATATCATTTACAAGGACAAGTCTCGCATATCTATCTCCAAAGGTTATCGAATGAGAGGTAATTTCCACAAATATGGCAGTACGATCCTTCTTTAGGGTCTTCCAGGGACCGGAAAAATATTGCGCCTCGGTGATCTTCGGTATAGTGCCTGAAAGACGCTGTAAATCGTCAGGATGACAGATCTCTTTAATGGTCATGGCAAGAAATTGTTCACGGGAATATCCGTAAAGGCGCATTGATTCATCGTTTACAGCAAGAAAACGGAGTGTCTCAAAGTCATATACCCACATTGGGAGAGGATTACTATCAAAGAGGGATAGATATAGTTCATTAGATTTACTAAGGGCATCCGATGTTCTCTTCTGTTTGTCTATTGCGCCCTGGGCCCAGATGCCAAAACTTGCCATGATAAACATAATTACCAGACGCATCCAGGCGTCCATCGTATCTGCTGCCATTATCTGCTCAAGAAAGGTGTCCTCATGGAAAACATAGGCATCTACTGCAGCATCAAAGACCCAGAAGAAAATACCAAGCTCAACACCCAGAAGCGCATATTTCTTAGATATAATAAGGCTCAGTTTTCTTACCATCGACCCCCACCTCCTTAAAGCAGGCCCGCATATCGGCCCCATACCATAAGTATATCAACTATCTGTAAATACACCAACTTATGCCTTCACAGGAATGGTGTTCTTCCTGTAACAGACACCCTTCTCCGTCTCAACACGGGTAAATTTGCTGGTAATACCGAAGGGTGTCTCTGCCCCGCCCAGAAAGAACACGCCTCCGGAAGATAGGATGTCCGCAAACTTCTCCATAATCCTGGCCTTTGCATCCGCGTCAAAATAGATAAGGACGTTTCGACAGAAGATCACGTCAAACATCCCGAGGTGTGAAAAACCGGACAACAGGTTTAATTGCTGGAACTCAACCAGCCTTTTAACCTCCGGTTTTATCGCCCATTCCGTATTATTCTGACTAAAAAAACGCGTCAGATAAGTAACAGGCAGGCCTCGCTGAACCTCATACTGAGAATAAATACCTACCCTTGCCCGCTCAAGCGCCCCTTCAGCGATATCTGTTGCAATAATACGAATGTCCCACTGATGGAGCGCAGGGGCCATCTCACAAAGCAACATCGCAATGGTATAAGGCTCCTGGCCTGTTGAACATCCCGCTGCCCATATCCTGATCCTGCGCCCCTTTTCATTGGCCTTTAACAGATCCGGAATGACAACGTCCTTCAGGAGTTCAAATGGTTTTACATCCCTGAAGAAGGAGGTCTCATTGGTCATCATGGCTTCTACAATCTTTTGACGCAGAGGCAGAGATGGGTTCTGTTTTATATGCAGGCCAAGGTCATTGATCGATGAAAAACCCTCTTTCCTGGCTATCGGATCCAATCTGGTCTCAATGAGATAGGTCTTGGAATCATCAAGGGCCAACCCGCTTTCCTTATGGAGGAGGGAAAACAGATACTTGAGTGTATCCTGATTTATCATGCACTGATTCACGACGCCTCCACCCTGATATGGTTTCTTACTACGCAGTCGTCTATGGCGCCGCCTATCTGATCCAGCGGCAACACACAATCCGCAAGGCCGCCATTGATTACAGCAGACGGCATCCCCCATACCACGCTGCTGGCCTGGTCCTGGGCAAAAACCATAGCGCCCTGTTTCTTCATATCCATTACACCCTTATAACCGTCCTGGCCCATCCCTGTCATGATGACCCCCAGTGCATTGGGTCCATAGACCTTTGCTACAGAACGGAAGAGTACATCTACTGCCGGTCGGCAGAAGTTCTCCGGGGGTCCCTGGTTCAGAGAGATCACAGCGCCATCCCCCTTGTGCTGCAAAATCATATGAAAATCTCCAGGGGCAATATAGACCACGCCAGGCTCCGGCTCCACCCCATCATGCCCTTCAATTACCCTGAGGACAGAGATAGTGTTGAGACGCTGTGCAAGGAGCTTTGTAAAGATTTGTGGCATATGCTGAACTATCACTATAGGAACAGGGAATCCACTCGGTAATACCGGAATTAGCTTTGATAATGCCTCAGGGCCCCCGGTGGATATGCCAATGGCCACTATCCTGGGAGCAGAAGGGATAGTGGGTAGGGAGTAGGGAGTAGGGAAAGGCAATCCATAAACTGTTCTTGTTCCTGACTCCTGACTCCTGACTCCTGACTCCGGCCTGAATTGTTTGATCTTCGGGATCAACTCCGTTGCAACCCCCTTAAGGATATCTTTATATCCCTGATGGGTAATGCATGCAGGTTTGGCAATATAGTCATTGGCCCCAAGTGACAGCGCCTCAATAGTCTGGACAGCTCCGCGCTGAGTAAGGGAGCTGAACATAATCGTCCTGGTCTTCGGGTAATTGGCCCTGAGCACACGGAGCACACCGAATCCATCCATTTCCGGCATCTCGATGTCAAGGATAATAACATCCGGATTTAATTGGGTGATACGCTGAATGGCAACAATACCGTTAGATGCGGTTCCAACAACGACAATCTCAGGGTCTGATGAGAGGGCATCAGAGACTGCCCGCCTGACAACGGCAGAATCATCGACTATCAAGACGCGGAACACATCAGACATGGGATCTGCCCTTTATACCAAGGATAGCCAGCTTCTCTTCCAATATCTCCCTTGTGAAAGGTTTCATGATGTATTCATTCGCCCCCTTGGCCAGCGCCACTACAATCTTTTCCATCTGGCTCTCGGTAGTCACCATAATGATAGCGGGCCTGCGGGCTGAAGCCTGACTCGATTTTATCGCATCAAGCAATTCTACGCCATTCATCTCAGGCATATTCCAATCTAACATCATAAGCCCGATATCCGCATGGGCATTCAATTTGACCAGCGCATCTTTCCCGTTAACGGCCTCACAGGTCTCATGCCCCATATCAGTGAGCATCTGCCTCATGACCGTCCTTACCAACCCTGAGTCATCAACAATCAACACCTTCATTATGATCTCCCCGGATTCACATATAATAATACCATGCTACCACTACAGGGGAGCGACCATCCCCCTCCACCGGCAAAGCCGGAGCGAGCATCCGGCTTGGCCGGTGCAAGCGCGGGGTGTGGGGGCATCGGAGGAGCAACTGCACCGCACGGGCCCCCACAGATGATAGTCGCCTCCCCCTCCCTACGCTCGACTGCGCTCGCTGTTTAGAAGATCAGAATCCAGACTTTCCTCCTGACTCCTGACCCCCGCTTTCATTTACCCCCCTGCACCCTATCCGTTACACCCTCTCTTGCTCCATGATAAACTTCCCATCTCCATTACTCTCGACCCTGTACCTGTTTACCATGACCATTAACTCCCCGCCCATCTTCGTCAGGGTTTGGGCGGCCATAAGGATATTTGCGGCACCGTCTGATGTGCTCTTTGCAGTGTCTGCCACCCCTGCGATACTCTCAACCACCTCGCCTGTACCCCTGGCCGCTGCAACCATATTCCGGGTGATTTCAGCAGCGGTCACCGCCTGCTCTTCTACTGCGCCGGAGATGGTTGTCGATATCTCGCTAATCTGCCTGATGATCTTTCCGATCTCCTCAATTGCCAGGACTGCCTCCTTCGTATCTGCCTGTATCGCCTCGATCTTCCTGCTGATCTCGCCGGTAGCCCCGGCAGTCTCTCTGGCAAGGTCTTTTACCTCGTTTGCCACCACGGCAAACCCCTTGCCGGCCTCCCCTGCGCGTGCCGCCTCAATAGTGGCATTAAGCGCCAGGAGATTTGTCTGCTGTGCAATCGAGGTGATTACCTTAATCACCTTCCCGATCTGGACACTTGAATCCCCTAACTTCAATATGGTTGCGTTCGCAGATTCAGCAACACCCACTGCCCGGCCCGCAATCTGTGTTGCTTCCTGCACATTTCTTGATATCTCCCTGGTCGTTGCGGTCATCTCCTCTGCCGCTGATGCCACTGATTGAACATTCTGGTTTGTTTGCGCGCTGGCACCTGATACAGTAGTGGCACGGCGATTAGTCTCTTCTGAATTTACACTCATCTGCTGGCTTGACCCGGAGAGGCCCTCCGCTACATCTGTAATCTGCCTTGATTCATTCCTGACCTGGGAAACCATCTCCCTGAGACCTGCCATCATTGAAGCAAAGGAGCGGCTCAACATTCCAACCTCATCACTCCCCTTGATATTTATCTCCACGGTCAGATCACCCTTTGCAACCTTCTCTGTTACCGCAGCCATATCATGCAGAGGATTAGCAATGGCCCGCTCTAACACAAATACAAGCGCCGTCCCGAGCAGGATGATACCGACGGTAATCAAGATGGTTATTATCTTGAAGTTTCCGGCAAGAACACCGAGACCTTCTATCCCAGTCTTAAATGCGCTGTCTTTATTTGCAGTATATTCATTTAGGCGCTGCCTGAGATCGTTGGCCGCATCACCAAACTTTTTAATATCCTGCTCCATTGCACCAATATCTTTTTTGACAATAATAGTAACTGCAATCTTTTGGCCAAGGTCGAAATATGTCTTATAGAGGGATTCGATCCCATCTATATATTTATTGTCCTCTCTTGATATCTTTCTCAGATGTACCAGCGTTACCAGGAACTTTGCCCCGGCCTCTTTGGCGCTTTCAAGTTTCGTTTCATCAGTAAAATTGATCGCTTCCATGAAGAGCTCGGATATTTTTTTTAATTCCTCCTCAAGGACCACCCCGTCCTTATAGGGAAGATAGGCCTTCTCCTGGAGCTGGCTGGCCAGCGTGATCATCCTATTCCCTCCGGAATAGCTATAGACAGCCAGCACCAGGAACATAACCAGGATTAACAGATGGCTGGCCATTAGCTTGTGCCGGATCTTCAGGTCGCCCATATTTATCATTTTTATACCTTCTGTTTGTTGTTAGTCCCCTATCTCCATAACAAACAACACTTTTATATCGGTATCTTTTGGGTCCACTTCATCCTTCCATATATACCCGATCAATCCGGGCTCCTGTTTAACTGATTCCACCACTGCACCAGATGATTTTTTTTTCACCGGCGGAACCGCGCCATCCTGAAAAATCCTCTTAATCCAATATCCCTTGTAACGGTCAATGGCGGTTCCCAATACCTTTTCAAGGAATTTCTTCTCGATCACCGACCCCTCCTGGTCTATCGGCCGGATCTTAACGCCCCCCTCCACTGTCTTTTCCCCCCGGTATACATCTTTCAACGCCGCGACAACAATGTTGCCTGATGGATAGGCCTTATTCGCAATAATTACCAACTCCCTGGCCTGTGCATTTTCATACAGAAGGAGGCCGATGACTATAGTCAATATCTTGATTTTCATTTAATTTCTCCTTATCTTTATCTTCTTCGATCAGACTCCGGCTTGCACCCGTTGATCCCTAAAATGCTATTGCCCACTGGAAGCCATACTCATTCCACTTCCCATCTCCCCGGTTAACATCACGCCATTCGGCCTTAAGGGAGCTCCTGTAGCTGAGGTTGTAGCGCAGCCCCACAGTGGTCTTCCTGACATCTGTGCTTCCAAGCGCAATGAAATAGGGATCCTTATCGCTTTTCACAGACATATTCTCATGCATAAGATAGGGTATCCAATTTTCGGCAATAGTATAGGAGATCAGGCCATAATATGCATTGCTGGTATTGGTTCCTGCGGATCCGATATTATCCTTATCTTTAATAGAGAAGTATTCACCCATCAGCTCAAGATTGCCTATCGTGTACATAATGCTTGCGCCAATGATGGACTGATCCAGATCAACGGCACTTAAACCGTTAACCGGGACATAAGATCCGTCACTCTCTATCCTGGCAACATGACCCTGGGCGCCCAGCTTAAGGCCTTCAACCATTGGGGAGGAGAGCGCTATATTAAAGGCCACGGACTTCCCCATGGTATTATCCGCAACATTATTGGGTGAGATAAGATTCGACTCTCCATCCTCCGATGTCACCCTCGGACCATTTCCGACCATTACGCCATACTCTGCGATCAGGGGATCCCTTCTCATCCTTCCGGAAAAATAGAAACCAACGGTATGAACCGGGAGTATCCCTCCGTCGTCTTCAAACAATAGAAATTCAGGACGGTTAATAGTCGTCTGGAGCTGGACCCCATGGTGATAGGAGGTGTTCCAGATCCCCAATGGTGTATGGAAACGGCCCATATTTATCTGAAGGGCATCGCTGACTGAGTACCTCAGGATCAACCTCTCCAGGTCAACTATAGACCCCTCTTCTATAACGAGCTCCACCAGTGCATCGATCTTGTCCATATTATGAGCGACATAGAGATCGAGGGTCCCGACCGTGAAGTTCCCATTCCTTCCCCCCTCTTCCCCGATGACCTTGCAGTCATCGTCTGTACATTTTGTAAACGAGGCATCGGCAAACCCATTGAATTCGAAGGCATTGCCGTCTATCTCACCAATAAGGCAATAGACCGCTATCCAGAATACCAACATGATTATCCGCTTCATGAAAATCATTCCTCCCTTTCTCTGAACCTAAATTGCTTTGTTAATGGCCCTTTTATTCCCCCTTTTTTTGGGTCGCATCTTAGTAGAGCATGGATACCCCTACTGTCCAGGAAAAATCAGGCGTATCATTAGTAGCGCCTATACTTGCCGCTGTATCAACCTGCAGGTTCGCGCGAAGGAGATAAGCCGCGCCTGCATCGTATGTAATGACATTCCCGCCATGTTTTTTTGATGTAAGCTGCTGACCAGCAACCTCAAGGAATGTCCTGAAGTTGTCAGTCCATGATTTTCCGACCACAAGGCCGATTATGCCGCCGATAAACCTCTTGTCTTCCTGGTCAACGTCATAAATAACCCCTGGCATGACACCAAGGGAGAGATCGTACGGAAATTCCCATTCGGCAACTCCACGGACCGATGGTCTTGCGCCGTGGCCCCTGAATTCATCTGATCCCGAGCTTATATCTAAGTGGAATAACCATCCCAATGAGGGGCTCAGCGATCCAGCATCGCCGTCATACGTGTGCCATTTAAACCCCAGGGAGATATCAGAGAACCCTTCTTCTTTTAGAGTGCCGGCTCCGTTTTCTTCCTTGGTAATATTTCCGCCATCGGTTTCAAAGCGCAGCTCCCATGCCTTCGAGAAGCCATATCTCATAAGTGAGGGTGAGGTAAGGGATGAAGATTTAGATCCGTTGGCCCTGTTCATCTCCTGGCTTATGCTTGTCTCCACCTGAAAGTGGTTCTTTCCCACCGTATCGCTTGATTCGACAAAGTCCGGCCGGTCTGTTGCTATGGTCTGTTCCTCCGCGGCATAGAGGGAGACGGGAATTAGCATAAACAATCCTGCAAGCAATAAGATCCGGGCTGATGTCAGATCTATAAATGATGGTCTGTCTTTTGACATTATTGATCTCCTTTTTTAAGCTACAGCAGCGTATTGTGCATTCTCCTGCCGCTGCTCTGGTTGTTGTTGTCTTATAATCTTTCCATTACCGTTTGAGTCAATCTTGAACCTGTTTACGACCTCCATTAATTCGTCACCCATCTTTGATAGGATTTGAGATGCGGCCATTATGTTAGCGGCACCTTCAGCCGTGCTCTTTGAAGCAGTCGAGACCGCGGAGATATTCTGGACCACCTCGCTTGTCCCCCTCGCCGCTTCTGCCATGTTCCGACTGATCTCTGTGGTTGTTGCCGCCTGCTCCTCAACTGCACCTGCTATAGCCATCGAGATCTCATTGATCTTGCCAATAATCGACCCAATCTCCCCGATGGCCAATACAGCGCTCTTGGTATCTGTCTGTATTGCCTCGATCTTCTGGCTTATCTCCTCTGTGGCCTTGGCGGTCTCCTTGGCGAGGTCTTTTACCTCGTTTGCGACTACGGCAAACCCCTTACCCGCCTCCCCTGCACGTGCCGCCTCAATAGTGGCATTTAGAGCCAGGAGATTTGTCTGCTGGGCTATTGAGGTAATTACCTTGACCACCTTACCTATCTCTGCGCTTGAGTCACTCAGCTTTGAGATGGTCTGGTTTGTTGAATCAGCTACATGCACGGCCTGCGAAGTTATGTTGGTCGCCTCCTGAACATTTTTTGAGATCTCCTTTATCGTCGCCGTCATCTCTTCGGCCGCAGCGGCAACTGTCTGGACATTCCGGTTGGTCTGTTCTCCTGCCGCTGAGACACTGCTTACCTGACGGCTGGTCTCCTCTGAATTAGAACCCATCTGCCTGCTTGATGCCGCCAGTTCTCCTGATGTCATAGAGATCTGTCCCGTACTATTCTGGAGCCGGACGATCATATTCTTGAGACTTTCGGCCATACTATTTAACGACATAGCAAGCCTGCCTGCCTCGTCTTTTCGTGTGACATTTCCCCTTACGGTCAGGTCTCCTTCTGCCACTGCCTCAGCAATTCGGCCTGCCTCGGACAGCGCATGCCCAATCTGAGAGGACATGTAGAATGCTACAACAACTGAGGCAAGGAGTATAAGGAAGGTAATGCCGGACACAATTATGATCATATTTTTCGAAGAATCTGTTGTCTTATCTCCAGCGGCCTGAATTTCAAGCCAGTTTTTCTCTATCAGGTCGCTGAGCTTGGACATCTCGCCCTCCAGGTTCCCGAATACTAAAAAGAACTTATCCAGCCTTGAAAGCGCCTGCGAGCGGTTCTTAAACGCCAACATTGTTATATCTTCAGCGTCTTTAATGTATGCGTCTAATGCCGGCTTTATATCGTTTAATGCCTTTTTTACATCATCGTTTAGAGGCAATCCTTCACTGCCTGAAAGATTTTCACGGAAGAGTTTCGAGTGCTCGGCCAGGTCATTCAATATTTCATTCTTTTTCTCCTGGTCCCTGCTATCTGCAAATGTTATTGCCGCCAGTACATCCGACCTTAAGGCATCGTGCATCATATCTGCGCTTAGGTGGTTCTTGAGCGCAGATGCCGCCACAACAATCCTATCCACGGAACTGTCAATCTTGCCTATACCTAAGTAGCCAACGACACCGAGCCAGAGGGCCAGAACTATGCCTATCACTCCCATGCCCACGAGCTTCTGTTTTAATGTCAAACCGGATTTTATACCCATGATATATCCTCCTTATTGATTAATGCCTTAAGTCAGTGTGGTATAACCACGCCCCTTTTTTTGTTTTGTCCTGCTACTGTACAATCGAATCGATATTAAGCACCAGGAGCAGCCTCTCTTTTAATTTATATACCCCATCTATAACCGATCCAAACTGCTCATCCAGTGTCTCAGGACAAGACTCAAATAGATCGGGGAGCACCTCGATGACATCCCCGATCTGATCCACCAGGAGATCCACGGGCCCATCCGCAGTCAGGACCACCAGACTCTTGGTCCAAAGTCCTTCCGGGCGGGATGCAAACCCGAGCTTTGTCCTGAGATCGATAGCCGTAACAATATGCCCTCTAAGGTTGATAAGACCGGCAATTACCGGTGGTGCCAGTGGGACGCGCGTCATATCCTGGACATTGAGGATTTCCTGTACCTTCTCAACCTCAACCCCCAGAAAATGATCATCAAGGAAAAAAGTTGCGTACTGACGATTCTTTTCGTGGCGCCGGTCAGCCGTAGCAGACCTCCTTTCGAACCCGCCATCATGATCAATGTCAGATTTGCGCCGGTCTTCTCCCCTTGATATATGCTTTTTTTCGTCTGAGGATTGTAATGACATAACCTTATCCTTTCCTTAACCCTATACCCTTGCCTCTTCCATCCACCCCGGTTCAACGCCTTGGATGACCTGGTCTATATTTAGTAAATCGGTTGTTATTCCATCAATTACCATGGACCCTGCAACATTAATCTTACCCGGCGGGGGAGGATGGAGCACCGACTCCGCCTCAACAATATCGAGTATCCTGTCTACCACCAGCCCGACATTCTTCTTCTTGCCGGAAAATACAATGGTAGGCAGCATCTCCTGGTTTTGGTCAGGGGAGTCTATCCCAAGGATCCTGTCCAGCCGGATCAACGGCAGAAGTCCTCCACGGTATTGAATTATGTCCCGTCCGGCGGCCTTTTCAACCCTGTTTAAGTAAAATTCCTCCAGCCGGTCAACCAGGGCCAGAGGGACTGCAAAGCGGTCATTCCCTGAGGCAGAAAAGAGGATCAGTGTATGATGCTCAATCCCCAAGACATCTTCCGGACTATCTTCTAATTGTAATTTGGTCTCATCAGATTTAGCCTGAAGCAGTCCTCCCTCCTTTGCAATCCCTGCTACATCCAGGATGAGGGCCACCCTTCCATCACCCATGATCGTTGCGCCTGCGAATACTGAAAGCCCCTTTAATTGCCTGCTTAGCGGTTTAACCACAATCTCCTCGCTGTTATTTACCTCATCAACCACAAGTCCGAAGGGACGCTCTCCAGCCTTCAGGACAACTATGCTGGTATTAGATGTTTCTGTAGTGGCACATTGCAATGTGCCACTACCTTCTTCCAGGCAAAGGAGCCGATTGAGGCGAAGAATAGGAAGGAGCGTTCCCCGCAACCTATAAAAACTGGCGCCATGGATCACTTCGATCCGGCCGCCGGACTCAGGATCTACCCGGACAAGCTCAAGCAGGCTTGCCTGCGGGATAGCAAAGAGTTCCTTTCCTGCCGCTACCATCAGGGCCGGGATTATTGCCAGGGTCAATGGTATCTTAATCCTAAGGCTTGTACCCTGCCCAAGCTTGCTTGTCATTTCCACTGTCCCGCCTATCCTTTCTATATTTGTCTTGACTACATCCATACCGACACCACGGCCTGAGACATTTGTTACCTTCTCAGCAGTTGACAGCCCCGGCAGAAAGACAAGGTTTAGGGCCTCTCGCTCCGATATGCGGGACACAGCCTCTGCAGAGACGAGACCCTTCTCAATGGCCTTGCGTTTGACCTTCTCGATATCAATACCATTTCCGTCATCTCCGATCTCAATATTGATCTGGCCTCCTTCGTGGTATGCCTTAAGATTAAGCGTCCCCTTTGGTCCCTTACCCCTTGCCCTCCTCATATCAGGGGTCTCAATCCCATGATCTACGGAATTCCTGATAATATGTGTCAGGGGGTCTTTGATCGCCTCTAACAGGGTCTTGTCCAGCTCAGTCTCAGCCCCGTCCATGACAAGCTCAACCTCTTTGCCATTTGCCTTGGCAAGGTCCCTCACCAGACGCGGGAATTTATCCCAGACATTCAGGATCGGCTGCATCCTGGTCTTCATTACAGCATCCTGGAGTTCTGTTGTAATCAGATTCATCCGCTGGGCAGTACCTGCGTATACAGCATTATCCTCTTCCCTTACCCGCTGTAAGAGCTGATTTCGCGCAAGCACAAGCTCACCGACAAGATTCATTAATTTATCGAGGAGGCCGACGTCCACACGGATTGAAGATTCCGTTGCTGCAAAACCTTTCTCCTGACCCCTGACTCCTGACTCCTGACTCACGCTTTCCTTTACAGAGGCAGGCTGCCCTGATTGCACGCTTGCCGGCGTGGAGATGCCGCCTGAAATAAGCGTCTTCAGCTTCTGTAGTATAGAATTGTAGTCCTGGGCAGGTTCCGATCCTTTAGACTCTATGTGGGACAGGATCTCCTTTATGGTATCAACTGCCTCAAGGAGGATTGTAATCCCCTCCGGCGTAACAGGCATCTTTCCGTCCCTCATCATCGAGAGGACATCTTCACCGCCATGGGCCACACTCTCAAGCTTCGGAAGTCCAAGAAAACCACAAGTTCCCTTAATAGTATGTATGGTCCGAAAGATACTCGCGATAAGGGTGCTGTTCCCTGTCTCCTTTTCAAGTAAAACAAACTCCTGATCAAGCCTTCCAAGGCCTTCATAACATTCAACCAGGAATTCCTTCAAGATGCCGTCATCATCCATTTAAACCTCCCCATGAGAACTTAATTATCTTATCGGAAAATCAAGGGAAATCTTTAGCTTCCGTCCGTTATAGGGGATTTTGAATGTGACTTTTTATCAGGTCTATTTGCGAAGGCTTATGGAATCCTATCCACGCTTACAACTACGATCTCTACCCGACGGTTCTTTGCCCTGCCCTCAGGCGAATCATTGGTATCGATCGGTCTGAATTCGCCATACCCGGCCACAGAAAAACGTTGGGGATCCATAGCATGGCGGTCGACAAAATACCTTACAATGCTCATTGCCCTGCCAGTTGACAACTCCCAGTTGGATGGGTAGGCCGGTGTCTTGATCGGTATATTATCAGTATGCCCTTCGACCTGGACGGGATTCGGAAGGGCGGCAATAAGATCTGCTATTTTATCAAGTTTTTCGCTGAACACCGGGAGGATCTCTGCCTGACCCGTTTCAAAGGCAAGACTGTTCTCAATCCTTATCACTGTACCCCGCCGGTCCTTAATCAGACTGATCTGCCCGGAAGGATCCATTGTCCTGACCGCCTCCTCCATCTTCCTGTACTTAAAAAAAAGTTTGAGGCCGGGGTCAAACATATCTGGTCCTGATTGTTTTTGTGCCAGCCTGATACTTGACGATGAAAGGGAGATGTATGGATGGAATGCCTCATTTACCGAATCGGCAACAGCGCGCAATTTCCCCTCATGGACTGATGAGGTAGAATACATCGTCACAAAAAATGCAAAGAGGAGCGTTATGAAATCGGCATAGGAGATAAGCCAGCGTTCTCCATTTTCATGTTCTTCTTCCTTTTTTTTTCGCATTATATCTCCTTATTTTAAGGGGCTTGCGTCGCCCCCTCCACCGGCACAGCCGGATGGAGCCTCCCCCTCAACGCTCGCATCCGCTCGCTGTTTAGAAGATTCGGAATCCAGACTTTCCTCCTGACTCCTGCCTTCATTAGGGTATCTACTTTTTGGGTCTCTTCTTCTGTACCTCTGTCAGGAAACCTTCCAGTTTTTCCTGGATCATCCGCGGGTTATCCCCTGCAGCAATGGACATTATCCCTTCAATAATCAGTTCCCGGCTTATCCCTTCCATCCGATTCCTCATCTTCAGCTTTCCGGCGATCGGCAAGAGAATCAGGTTTGCAGTTAAGACACCATATACCGTGGCAACAAAGGCTGTAGCTATCCCGCTTCCCAGTTTTGACGGATCTGCAAGGTTCTCCATCACATGGATCAGCCCCATTACAGCACCAAGGATCCCGAACGTAGGACAATAACCTCCGGCAGCCTCAAATAATTTTGCCGCCATTGCATAATGCTCCTCTCCAAAGGAGAGCTCCACCTCGAGTATCTCGCGGATTAGCCTCGGTTCAGTCCCGTCCATCAAAAGCTGTAGTCCCTTCTTTAAAAAGGGGTCCTTTATCTCCTTAATCTTCGACTCAAGGGCCAGGATCCCCTGCTTCCGGACAACATTGGCATATTCAACTATCTTTTCTATAAAGGCAACGGCATTATTATTTGGCGCCTTGAGGGCCTCCAGCCCTAACTTCATCGCCTCAAGGAATTTAGGAAGTGTAAATTGGACCATCACCGCACCCATGGTCCCCCCTAACACGATAATGGCAGCGGTAAACTGGAGGATTGAGTGGACATTCCCACCTTCCAGTGCCTGCCCCCCGACAAGTGCACTCAGCCCTACTACTACCCCGATGACCGTAAGGATATCCATAAATTAATCAAACCTGTCTTTTACTGGGGCTTGCGTCGCCCCCTCCACCGGCAAAGCCGAAGCGAGCATCCGGCTTGGCCGGTGCAAGCGCGGGGTGTGGGGGCATCGGAGGAGCAACTGCACCGCACGGGCCCCCACAGATGATCGTCGCCTCCCCCTCAACGCTCGCCTGGCTCGCTGGGTTGATACCAACGGGCATAGCCGTGGGTATCAACTTTTCTCTATCTTTTATCGGTAATTTCTTGGAGGATCTTTAGGTCTTCCGGAGGATGTAGATTCGATCCACGATCGGATCGATCCGGTGGAAATTCGTGATCTTTTCAAGATGCAGGGCCTGCAACCTGCTCCTGGCAGGAAGGAGGAGTATCCCTCCCCTGGTCTTTAGATCACTGGCCAGGGTCATACCTTCGGCAAGATTCTCCAGGGGGACCTCCACCTCATCCTGGACGATCGGCTTCCCGTCCTTCTCTGTTATATCTATTAAGGCATGAGCAACGGAAGGATCTAGCCTGGTCCCCCGATCCTTCTCCAGTAACTCCACGGCCTCTTTCACAGACAACCAGTCCTCCGTGGAAGGCGGATTCATAATACAGTCAAGATAATCTGCCGCAGCAATGATGCGCGCAGGGAGCGGGATAAGGTCTGCCCGCAGACCATCCGGAAATCCTTTTCCATCAAAGCGCTCATGATGGCCCCGTATGATCGACAACACCGCCTTTAGTCTGTCTATCCCATTGAGGCTTGCCTCGCCAAGGAGGGGATGCTTCTGCCACAGGGTACGCTCGATGGTGTCCATATCCTCCTCCCTCTTCCTTATAAGGTTATCAGGATATCCTATGGTACCGATATCCATAAGGAGGGCCGCCATCTCGCAAATCCCTGCTTTATCATCTGACAAACCGAGCCGGATTGAGATCTTCCTGGCCAGATCTGCCACGCGTCTTGCGCGCCCTATCAAGGACGGGCTCTTAAGTTCCATCAGACCCAGGAAGGCATGGACCGTCTCCAGAAAACTTGTCTCCAATCTCTGATAGAAGCTTGACAGATCCTTGTTCTTATCCTCCACCTCACGGGTTCGCTCTCTAACCTTATCTTCGAGATTCCGGTTAATATCATAGAGCTCCTGGTTCTGCTGTTTCACAAGTTCTGTCAGCTCCCGGTTTAAGGTCGCCAGGTCGTATTGACGAAGCGCCTCCCGGACTGTTATCCGGAGATCATCATCGTTCCATGGCTTGGCAATGAACCTGTAGGCCTGGCAATCGTTTATCGCCTCGGTAGCCGCCTTCATGTCGGCATACCCTGTAAGCATAATACGAACTACATCCGGCTTCCTCTCCCGCACACGCGAGAGGAACTCTGTCCCCTCCATTTCTGGCATCCGGTGATCGGAGATAACCAGGGCTACTGGGTTTGCCTCGAGAAGGGGCAACCCCTCCTTTCCACTTGTGGCAATTAATACCTTATAGGGTTCTTTTCGGAATACCCGCCTTAGGGCATGGAGTATGTTCTCCTCATCATCAACAAAGAGGAGCGTATGTGATTCTTCCTGTACAGACTCTTTTATACTATCCATCTAAAATCCCTTTTCCTTGATAGGAAGGAGAACCTGGAATTTTGTTCCCTTTCCTGCCTCGCTCTTGACCTCAATCTTTCCGCCATGCTTTTGTACAATCCCATATGTGATCGAGAGCCCAAGGCCTGTCCCCTTTCCTACCGGCTTTGTAGTGAAAAAAGGATCAAATACCCTGCCTAGATTTTCAGGTTTAATCCCGCTTCCTGTATCCTCTACCTCCACCACTACGTAGCCATCCCCCCTATAAGACCTGATCCAGATCTTTCCTTTATTTTCAATTGCCTGCCCTGCATTAACCAGCAGGTTCATGAAGACCTGGTTCAACTGCTGAGGATAACAGAGGATCTCCGGAACATCTCCATATTCTTTCACTACTTCGGCTTTGTATTTTAGTTCATTCCAGACTATCTTGAGGGTGCTTTCCAGGCCCTCGTTTACATTAAAGGGCTTTACCTCAGCCTGATCCACATGGGAAAACTCCTTAAGGTTCAGCACGATCTCGCGTACGCGCTCAATACCTGCGAAAGACTCTGCTGTCAACCTCGAAAGATCGGAAAGAAGAAATCCTACATCCATCTTTTGCGCCAACTCCCGTACCCTTTTTACTTCGGCAGAAATGGACTCAGTATCCCCTTGTTCTATAACTGAAAGGAGTGCCTCGTATGCTCCGATCAATTGCAAGATATCCTCTACATACTCGCTCAGTACCCCCAGGTTGCTCTTTACATATCCTACCGGATTATTGATCTCGTGCGCCACACCGGCTGCGAGCTGGCCAACAGACGACATCTTCTCCGATTGTATAAGATGGGCCTGTGTCTCTTTCAACTTATCGTAGGCCCTCTGGAGTTCATTGGCAGCCATCGACTCTTCTGTTTTATCATGGATAAAGGCTGTAATTAGATATTTATTCCCCTCTTTGAATGCAGAATGAACAATTTCCAGAGGAAACTCAGTCCCGTTGGAACGCAACCCTTCAAGCTGGTGATGCTTCCCGATATTTGTCAATGATCCTATCTTAAAAAAACGTGTCATTGCCTCCCTGTGTCGTTTCCGATAGCGCTCTGGTATAAGTATGTCAATAAGTTGGCCGATCAGTTTTCCTTTATCCAAGCCAAACATCGTCTCTGCTGCCGGATTAAGCCAAAGGATCTCTCCTTCTTCGTTAGCAACAATAACCCCTTCCAATGCGGTATCGAGGATCTTCCGGATCCTTAATTCTGCCCTCTTCCGCTCCGTAATATCCTCAACTACCAGCAGCAACCTCGCTCTATCCGCTTCTTGAGCCCTGACAGGAGTAATAGTTACCCGGAGGATTCTCTCATTCAGATCGTTATGCTGAGTGACCTCAATCTGGTTTTGGGAGATCCCTTCCGTAAGGACCGAAGCCGCGGTCATTAGTATATCTTCATCCAGGAGTACATCTTTGAGGAATAATCCACGCAGTTCATCATCGATCCTTCCGAACATCTGTCTAAAAAAAATGTTCGAAGAGAGGATGCGAAGGTCTCCGGAAAGTACAAGCATCCCCATCGGAACGCTGGCTATTACGTTCTTAAGATATTCTTTAGCAGTACCGAGATCCTCATTGGCCTTTTCAACTGTCCTCTTTGCCTCACTCAACTCTGCCGTTCGGATCTGGACCTTTTCCTCAAGACCGGACTTGGCCTCTTCCAACTCTCCGATTAGCCGGTATGTATCCCTCGTATCCCTCGCAATGCCGACTACAGACTGGAACTGATTGGACGGATCCTTCAGGACCGAGCCGTTAAAGCAAACAGGGATTCTTTCTCCTGATCGTGTTTTCAGAAATATGTCACACCGGCGGGACTCTTCGGAAGCCACTAATTGTCGGATTACATTAGAAAAATGAAGATCGTTGTCATCAACGACCTTTCCTATAGGCTGTCCTTTAAGTTCATTTGCCGGATATCCCAACAGGTCCTCGCCTGCCCTGTTAATGAATTGGATTGATTCCTCCTTGCTTATGACTATGACAATATCCTTTAGACCTTGAATTAGATTGGCCATCAGGCCCTTATTCTGAAGAATCCCCTCATCGCATTCTGTGTTGGCCGGATTCATTGACTAATCTCCTCAATTGATATTCCTCTTGTTATAGATCGGTATGAAAGGAGGAAATCTTTAGCTTTGATCTGCCATGGGGAATAGAGGGAAAAGGGAATTGAACAATGGATCATCTTCGGATATAATCTAATAATCCTATGGATGTTATGTTAAACGATATCATTGATAAGCTTGAAGGGGTTGGAGCCCTATCAAAGGATGAGGCCTTGTCCCTTGTCAGCCTCGATGATATTAGGCTCATCTCTTCCCTTGCTGAAAAGGCAAGGAGGAGTTACAAGGGTAATCTTGTTGATCTCTGTTCTGTGGTAAGCGCCAAATCAGGCCTCTGTTCGGAAGACTGTGCCTTTTGCGCCCAATCGATCCATTACCCTACCGGGATAATGGAGTATTCGTTGTTTCCGGTAGATAAGATCGTTAAGGCCGCTGCTGATGCAAAAAAAAATGGGGCCAGGAGATTCTGTATATCAACAAGCGGCAGGGGGATCGGGAACAATGATGATATTTCAATTATATGCGAGGCTATAGGAAGGATAAGGTACGAGGTTTCAATCTCGCCCTGCGCAACACTCGGGACGATATCTTCAGATCACCTAAAAGCATTAAAAGAGGCCGGATTAAACAGATACCATCATAACCTTGAGACATCAGAGACCTTCTACAAAAAAATATGCACCACCCACTCCTGGTCCGAGCGGGCCGGGATGATAAAAAAGGTCAAGGATGCAGGTCTGTCTGTATGTGTGGGCGGCATATTAGGGATGGGGGAGACAATGGAAGACAGGGCCGATCTTGCTATTGCCATAAGGGATCTGGACCCTGATTCCATACCAATTAATTTCCTCATGCCTATAATGGGTACACCCCTTGACGGGATACCAAGGATTACCCATGATGAGGCATTGAGGTCGATAGCCCTATTCAGGTTTATCATGCCTGACAAGGAGATCAGGATATGTGGCGGGAGGCTCTCTGCCCTCGGTGAATCCCATATACTGATCTTCAACTTTGGGGCTGACGGCATGATGGTAGGAAACTATCTCACCCGATCCGGTGTTGATCCCAAAGATGATCTGAGGATGCTCAATGACCTCGGACTTGGCATAAGAGAGATAGATGTTTCCGGGCGAGATATCCAGACTTAAAGGAAAAAACCTTCTCCGCAAATTGTTAGTTGTCGAGCCGGGGGAGGGGTCAGGTCTTGTCATTGATGGAAAGAGGGTAGTGAACCTCTCTTCAAATAATTATCTTGGTCTTTCAAACCACCCCAGGATAAAAGAGGCATCTATCAGGGCAATTGAAAGATATGGTGCGGGGGCAGGGGCATCAAGGCTCATCTCAGGTCATACGAATATTATAAAAGAGCTTGAAGAAAGGATTTCAGGATTTAAATCAACCGGGGCGGCCCTTGTCTTTGGATCGGGCTACCTGGCCAATATCGGGATCATCCCATCCATAGTAAGTGAGGGAGACGCTATCATATCAGACAGGCTGAATCATGCATCTATCTTTGAGGGGTGCAGGCTTAGCAGGGCAAGGCTTTTAATTTACAGACATAAAGATATGAACCAGCTTGAGGAGATTCTTAAGAGGTATTCATCATATAAGAGGAGGCTTGTTATTACCGATGGTCTCTTCAGTATGGATGGTGATATTGCCCCGTTAAAGGATATCGTCTCTATTGCAAATAGGTATGGGGCTCTGGTGATGGTTGATGACGCCCACGCAACAGGGGTTTTAGGAAAGAGCGGGAGGGGCACAATGGAGCATCTTGGGGTAGAGGATGGGGTTGACATCCAGATGGGGACATTTAGCAAGGCAATCGGCTGCTATGGCGGATATGTTGCGGGGGATAAATCACTTATAGATTATTTAATAAACAGGGCAAGGTCGTTTATATTCACGACAGCGCTTCCGCCATCCATTGCCGCTGCGGCCATTGCCGCATTCGACATCATTGAAGAGATGCCCTGGTTAAGGGAGAAACTATGGGAGAACAAAGGATACTACTTTAAGGCCGTAACAGGACTTGGCCTTGATACCGGGATGAGCGAAACCCAGATAATACCAATCATGATTGGAGATGAGAAGAGGGGGCTTGAGTTCTCAGAAAGACTCCTTGCGTTAGGCGTTTATGCGCCTGTAATAAGGCCTCCCACTGTACATAAAGGCAAGACAAGGATCAGGACATCTATAATGGCCACCCATACAAAAGAGGAGATTGATACAGGCTTAGATGCATTAAAGAGGGCAGGAATGGAGCTTGGGATTATTTCATGAAGGCCGTCATTGTAACAGGCGCTTCAAGGGGCCTGGGTAGGGCCATTGCGCTGAGATTCGGATCTGCCGGCAACTGTGTAGCCGTCAACTTTAAGGAAAGGATTAAAGAGGCAGAAGCTGTGGCAGACAAGATAGAAAAAATTGGAGGCAGGGCCGTCTTGATAAAGGCCGATATCAGAAATTGTGACGACGTCTCTGGGATGGTGGATTTTACCATGTCCTCCTTCGGGAGGATTGATATCCTGATAAATAATGCCGCAATTAACAGGGATAGACTCCTGATCAGTATGGATGAGTATGATTGGAAGGACATAATAGATACGAACCTGAGGGGCGCATTTAACTGCATGCGAGCAGCCGCAGGTTTGATGGCAAAAAGTGGAGGCGGGCATATCGTAAATATATCATCCTTTGCCGGTCTATCCGGAAGGACTGGGCAGGCCTGCTACGCCGCTTCAAAGGCTGGACTAATAGGCCTCTCACGTTCTGCTGCGAAGGAGCTTGCCCGATCCAATATAATGGTAAATGTCGTTATCCCCGGTTTCATGGAAGATGGGATGGGAAGTGGCCTATCCTTAGATCAAAAGCATATTATCATGAAGGACAATATACTTGGTGATCCTATAAACGCACAAGGGGTGGCAGACTTCATATTCCACTTCACTTCTTCAACCGGGACTACAGGCCAGATATTCAACCTTGACAATCGGGTAGCCCTTTAGATATGTCTCGCGGGATATTTATTACAGGGACAGATACAGGTGTAGGCAAAACTGCAGTTGCAGCAGGGATTGCAATGATGCTCAAAGAGAAGGGAATTAATGTAGGCGTGATGAAACCAATAGAAACAGGATGCATGATTAGGGACGGGACCTCTTTTCCGGTAGATACCCAGCGAGCAAGGCGAGCGTTGAGGGGGAGGCTCCATCCGGCTTTGCCGGTGGAGGGGGCGACACAAGCCCCTGGAATAGACGGCAGGTTCCTGATCGATGCTGCCGGGATATTGGATGATCCTGCCCTGGTCACCCCTTATCAGTTTAAGTATCCTCTTGCGCCGATGGCCTCGGCAGAGATGGAGGGAATCAGTATAGACCTTCAAAGGATAAGAGATGCCTATAACTACCTCTCTTCTTCCTATGAATTTATGGTTGTTGAGGGGGTTGGGGGGCTTATGGTGCCTATCAAAGAGGGCATATTCTTATCTGATCTCATCCTCCTGCTAGATATTCCCATAATGATTGTTACGAGGGTATCACTCGGCACCATAAACCATACGCTTCTTACGATAGAACATGCCAAAATAAAGGGGATCAGGATAGAGGGGTTGATAATAAACATAAACAAGAAGGAGACAGGATTGGTGGAGGAATCAAATATCAAGATGCTTAAAGGGCTCTCAGGCTTAGATAGTGTTAATATAGTACCATTTACCGAAGGACTTGATATAGACAATGGAGATCCTGGCAGACTTAAAGAGACCTTTTGTAAGTTGCAGATTGATCTGTGAAGCTCCCCGCTCCGATGTCCATCGGGACGGGGTTTGCGGGAAACATTCCGGTCAATCAGGCCGGAGAACCGCGCCTCATCCTCTTTCTCTCATCATTAACGGCCTCTGAGCAGACCCTTAGGCCTGAAAAATAGCAACAGGAATAATCATCAAGGCTATTATTGAACGACCTCTCAACCCCGTCTCCAAACAATATCCTTGCAAGGCAAAACCCTCCTGCGACCATAGAGCTCTTCACCTCTACTACGTTGCCCCGCCCCCATTGGGGATACCTCATATGGATCACGTGATCCCCTACCTTTAGGTAAAGTCTTTGATGCATCCGACAGATCCCAAATATTCCGTTTAAAATATCGATCAAACGAGTAAAGTATAGTTTCAGGTATGGCCGATGTCAAGCAAAGCAAAGTTTAATGCGCGGTATTAGTTCTTGCGGGCAAGGTTACTATCCTTTGTTGTTCTTTTGTCTTTCAGGAGGTATTGATTCTGCAGAGGAAAAAACTTGACGGTCAGAAACTATGCGAAAGAGTAACTGCGCGCTTCTCCATAACCTATCCCTTGATGAGGCACCCAAAATTGCTATCAGGATCGGACCATGGTCGGTTTCAAGCGCCCCCACAAAGCAATGCCGGGCCTGACGTGTATAACCTGTCTTGCCCCCTATCATATTCTCTTTTGTCCAGAGGAGCCTGTCAGTATTTTCAATGAACATGCTCCTTCCGCCGTCGGCCACAATAAGTGCCTCTTTTTTCCCTAATATCTCTTTTATAAGCGGATACTCTAGCGATTTCTTCAGAATGAGGGTAAGGTCATAGACAGTAGTATATTGTCCCACTTTTGGCAACCCGGAGGTGTTTACAAATCTTGTGTCCATAGCTCCAATTTCCGCGGCCTTGTGATTCATCAGTTTTGTAAACGCCGCCTCAGAACCGGCAACTTCTTCAGCAAGGGCATATGCCGAAGAGTTAATTGACCTCATAAGCGCCAGATGGAGGAGATCCTCTACAGTCAATTCCTCACCAGGCTTAAGCCTCGGTTTTATAGTTTGGATAGATGCGGCCCTTTTGCTGATTTTTACCTTTTTCCCAGGGTCCAGATAATCCAGTACTACCATGGCTGTAACAAGCTTTGTCGTGCTTGCAGGAGGAAGTCTTAATTTTGGACTCTTTGCATAAATAACCAGATCATCATCATTAACCGCAATAGCTGCTTTAGCAGGCATACGTGATGAGTAGTGCCTGGAGATCTTAGTATTCTTTTTGGAATAGGCAGAAGCCGGACTTAATACGATCGTAAGTAGCAACCCAACAACAAGGTAGAAAGTCCCTGATTTCAAACCACCTCCGCTTTGATACATCCTGAATTAAAATTTATTTATAATAACATAGTGCGTGACAAGAAGGGAAGGACTGTTCAGGACAAATTGACTTTATCCCTCCTAATCTTATAGAATCTCCCAATTAACTAGAAATACAGACCATATATTAAGATGATTGACTTTCATACACATTCCATCTTCTCCGACGGGGAACTTATTCCATCTGAGCTTATGCGGAGGGCCTTTGTGAGGGGCTATTCGGCAATAGCCATCACCGACCATGCAGACACATCAAACCTGGATTTCATAATCCCAAGACTTGTACGCGTCTGCAATCAGATCACCAGGTTCTCAAATATTATAGCCCTTCCCGGGGTAGAGCTTACCCACAATCCCCCTGAACTTATATCCGAACTTGCAAGGGAGGCAAGAGGCCTTGGTGCAAAGGTGATATTGGTACACGGAGAAACCAGGGTTGAGCCTGTTCCTCCCGGGACCAACAGGGCGGCTGTCGAATCTGACATAGATATCCTTGCCCATCCCGGTATCATAGGCCTTGAAGAGGCAAAGATGGCGGCGGAAAGGGATATATACCTTGAGCTATCAGGGAGGGCCGGGCACTCCTTTACGAACGGGCATGTCGCCAGGATTGCTACTGAGGTCGGTGCCAAGCTGGTATTCAACACAGATGCACATGCACCCCGCGACCTGATGGGAGATGATATGGCAAGAGACCTGATCTTAGGCTCAGGGCTTTCTCAGGCCCAGACAATGGACGTAATAAAAAATTCAGAGAGACTACTCAAGAAGATAACAGGGAGGGGATAGTGGCATACAGGATTAAGATAGACACGAAGAAACAACTTAAAGCGCCGGACGAATTTATATCAATCATGGAGAGGTTAGTCCTCTTTTCAAGAGAAAACGTTAAACATCTCCTTGTGGTATTTGTAATAGTATTTGCCATAGGAGTTGCCTATGGGGTCTTTAATATTAAGGGCAGGATGGATAATAACAAGGCGGTGAGACTTGAATATGATGCCTCACGTTACTACTTCGGCTCTGGCAGGGAAAAGACAGGTCAAGATCTAAAGAAGGCGATTGAGATCTATCAGAAGATCCTTTCCGATTACGGAAGGAGCAGCAGCGCCCCTATTGCAAGTTATTACCTTGGCAATGCGCATATGGAGATCAAAGAATACGATGCTGCCATAAATGCATATAAGGTTTTTTTAAAGAGATATCCTGAGAGGAGAGACCTTGTACCCCTGGTCTATCAACGACTCGGTTACGCCTATCTTGCAAAGGGTGACAACCAGAATGCCCTGGAGAGTTTCAATAAAGCGGCAGGTTTGGAATTTGCGAAAAACAAGGATCAATCCCTTTATGAGTCCGGTAGGATACTTGAGATAATGGGAAACAAGGATGAAGCTATCAAAAAATACAAGGAGATCATAGCTGGCTTTCCTTCCTCCCCCTACTCAGGAGAGGCCCAGGCAAAAATCAAAGGTCTTGGCGGAGATCACGGGGCCGAAGATGTAAAAAAAGATGATCAAAAGAATAAAAAGTGATCATGTCACGCAAATACTGCACACTGAACACTGCACACTGATCCCAAAAGAAGATACCATCCTCATAAGAAATGCCTCCCAGCTAATCACCCTTTCGGGCCCCAAAAGACCCAGATCCGGGAAGGAGATGGGCCGGCTGGGCCTGATTGAAAATGGCTCTCTCCTTATCAGGGACGGCATTATCTCGGATATATATAGCAATGACCCCTCCTCACGAATTGGAAAATGCAAAATATTAGAGGCAGAAGGCAAGGTAATAATGCCGGGTTTTGTTGACAGCCATACACATCCGCTCTTTGCATCTCCCCGGGTCGAAGAATACGAAATGAGGATCAAAGGTGCCACATATGATGAGATTGCAAGGTCGGGAGGCGGTATAAAAAACAGCGTAAAGAGGCTCAGGGATGCCTCTGATGAGATCCTGTATCAAAATCTGAAGGGGTTCATAGGAAAATTCATAAGATACGGTACAACAACCATAGAGGCAAAGAGCGGCTACGGTCTTGACCCGGATAATGAGATCAGGATGCTCAAGATATTCAGGAGGGCATCAGATGAAGGTCCGATTGATATTATTCCAACATTTCTCGGCGCCCATGCCATACCGGATGAATATCTTGAAGACAGGGAGGGGTACATAAGACTTATAATTAATGAGATGCTGCCTGTGATAGAAAGGGAAAAACTTGCTGTATTTTGCGATGTCTTCTGCGAAAAGGGATATTTTACGCCACACGAATCTTCCAGGATCCTCCAGGAGGCAAACAAGGCAGGCTTGAAACTGAAGATACATGCAGATCAACTTTCAGATTCAAGCGGGGCAATGGTTGCAGCAGAACTTAAAACTGTATCGGCAGACCATCTTGATTTTGTAAGTGATAAATCGATTAAGGCATTAAAGAAGGCCGGGGTAATTGCAACGCTCCTTCCCGGCCCCATATTCCATTTGGGTCTTAAGAGATATCCGCCTGCAAGGATGCTCATAGATAAAGAAATTCCTGTTGCGCTTGCTACAGATTTTAATCCGGGGACCTCCCCAACGGTCAATATGCAGATGATTATATCCCTTGCGTGCAGCCAGATGGGGACAACGCCTGCCGAGGCTATTTGCGCTGCCACCATCAATGGGGCATACGCCATTGATCGAGGGGACAAGATAGGATCTATCGAAAAGGGAAAACAGGCGGATATCATTATGATGGATCTGCCTGATTATCGGCTAATACCATATTATTATGGCATGAATCATTGCGGTATGGTCATTAAGAAGGGGAAGATTATCGAATCCGGGTATTCAAATCATGGGATCACCTATTGCTAAGAAAGGACTGAATTTTTCATATAGCTCTTCCAGCTTATTCTTATAATATTCCACATTCTCATCGGGGTTATCCGGATCATAAAAGGAAGCAAGCTTGCAATTATCAAAGACCCTTACCCCTTTTTCATTCCCTGTAACATAATAGGAGACCTGATCCCCTGCCTGATAGCTACGGCCTGATTTCCCGGCAAGTTCATATGCCGCGGCCTGATTCCTCTTCTTATTTTTTACCTTCTCGTTATAAGAGGCCAGGGATTCCTGGAGGGTCTCGGTCTTGACAAACATCTTCTTATCCCATCTGTGGGATTCAATATCCTCAATATATCCACTGTAGAGCTCCCCTATTTTCTGAGGTTCCCCTCTTAGCAGATATCCTATCATCTTTTCCATATATCTTCTCTGGAAGAGCTCAAGTCCTCTGGATCTAAGCCCTGATCCCTTTATTGTAACCTTGTCATTGTAATCGAGGAGGGCATAGTTCTTTATCTTATAGCTAAACATCGACCTGTATCTCCCGGCCAGTTCAAGATTTATCCCCTCCGGAAGGACTGAAGAAAGCCTTAAAACAAGCCGCGTCTCCCCGTCTTCCTCCCTTATACTTTCAGGGGGCACAAAATAGATCCCATCGGTATCTATCTCTATCACCCTGCACCCATTTTCCTGAAGCCAATTGACCATGAACCTGATTAAGTCCCTTCCCTTTGATGTAACCCTCTCTGCCTCGTCAAAATCACTGAAGTGTCCGTATGCAAACCCAAGATATCCATAAAACGAGTTTATCAGGATCTTAAAGGTAGACTGCAGGGCATCAAAATATTTTGCCTCATCCACTGATGCTGCCCTCATCTTCATCTCCTTTGCGGCAAGCCTGAAGTCTTTGAGGTCAGACAGGAGGGTTGCAAATATACTTAATCTGTCCCTCCTGGGAAAATAGCCGAAGGTAAGCATAATGGAGGGATAGAGGGACTGGACATCGCAGTAGAGTATCCGGTCAATAACACCCTGAAAAAGCATATCAGTATATCCGCCTTCAAACTCCTTCTGCGCTGCCGGTCTGGGGATAGACTCTCCCGCCCTGATATACTCCCGCAGGAAGAGCGAATCGATCTTTGTTGCATTCCCCCTCAGAATAGTATTCTGGAATGAATAAGGAAAGATCTGGGCCTGATGGAAGAAGCCCTGGCTTAAGAGCCCGCTTATCATCCTCGTCTCCCTTACATCATCAAGGGCATACCTCAAAAGGGTCTTCAGGTCATGGTCAAAATGCCAGTTTATCTTCCCCGGGTCAATATACGTCCTCTCTGGAGAGGCAAGATTAAAATGCCGTGCCACGTCTTTTAATCCATAGCTTTCAAGGTTCCTGGCAGTAACATCATACATCTGGACCAGTATCCAGGTATCCATAATATGCCTTCCATATGCCTCATATTTTGTATATGTAATTGTCCTCTCGGCAATATTCAGCCTTGACGGGTGGGACCTCAAGGCCCTCCCGCCCCGCCCTATGTTAAGTTTAATCCCGTGTCTTTTGGCCCTTGTCTCTATATAATTTAGGTCGAAATTAAAGATGTTGTGCCCTTCCATTACATCAGGATTGATCCTGTCAATCTCACAGATCATTGCCCTTATCATATCCGGCTCACCAAGATCGGCCCCTGAGATCACCTTTTCCCAGCCCCTGTTGTCTGACATGGAGATCACAATTATCCTGTCTTCCTCTCTGTTAGGATTTGAGAATTCAAAACCATCAGCGCAGTAAGTCTCTATGTCAATCTGCATCCGGATAAGATCATCAAATCTCATCCCTTTAAAAAGCGTCCTGCCGGAGATCAACAAATACTGATTCACAGGGTCATTTAAAAAATAGAAGGGGGCATCAAATGCCCCCTGGGCGCAACCTGTCTTTTTGGTAAGGTGTCTTACCAGGGCCTGCAATTCTTTCCATCCGGCAAGAGATACCATGTATCTGTAATATTCTTCTCCATTTAACTTCTTCAGAGAAAAATTCCCCTCCCAGCCCGAGAGAAGACCTTTATCTTCAAGAAGAATAAAAGGCTGCGAGAGAACCGTCTCAGATACTATTTCATCACCCTTTTTATAAAAGACCTCTATTTTATCCTCTTCAGTAGACTCAACCGCAACTATCCCTTCAGTATCATCGTGACCAAAAAGTACCTTATTCTCCTTAAAGAGAGGTTCCTCATACCTCATCTGTTGATCTCCCAGACCATATGACCCATCTCACGGAGTATGATCTTTTCCATGGCAAGCCTGACGGCCCCTTCAGATCCGGGTATGGAAAAGACAATCCGGCCCTTATATGTCCCTGCAACAGCCCTGCTCATAACTGCAGAAGGCCCTATCTCCTGGTAGCTTAAATATCTGAATATCTCGCCGAACCCATCAAGCCTCTTTTCCAATAGCCCATCCACTACCTCATATGTGGAGTCCCTCTTTGAAATCCCCGTGCCGCCGTTTAAGATAATCGCCTGCACCTCGTTCTTAGAGCAGCCCACTTCTATGGCCTCTTCTATCTCATTTGGGTTATCCTTTACAATACGGTATAAAGAGACGGTATGCAGGTTATCCTTCAACATCTTAATGATAATCTGACCGCTCAAATCATCCTCTTTGCTCCTTGTGTCACTTACTGTAATTACCATACAGTTTACATCCTTGATCGATTTCTCTTTGTGCTCCTTATGACCCATTAAGCCCTCTCCTATAGTCCCATTTCTGTCAGAATATTCTCGTCCTGACGCCAGTCTTTTTTCACCTTTACCCAAAGTTCAAGGAATACCTTTGACTCGATCAGATCCTCAAGGTCTTCTCTCGCCTCAGTACCAATTGCCTTTAACATCTCACCAGATTTTCCTATAATAATCCCTTTCTGCGAATCTTTTTCAACTATGATTACGGCCTTGATCCTGGTCAGGCCCTTCTCATTCTTTTCCAGAAACTCCTCTATTAATACCGCTACCGAATAAGGGATCTCCTCTCTCGTCTTCTTAAATATCTTCTCTCTTATTATCTCGGCAGCCATAAACCTCAGTGTCTGGTCTGTTACCATATCATCCGGATAAAAAGGCTCCCCAACAGGGAGATATTTGACCATCGTCTCGACCAGGTGTTCGGCATTATCTCCTTTTAATGCGGATACAGGAACGATCTCTTTAAAATCCATCAATCTGGAATACTCATCTATCAGGGGAAGGATCATCTCCTTTTTAACAAGATCAACCTTATTTATCAGGAGGAATACCGGCTTCTCTGCTCGCTTCATCTCCTCCAATATGAACCGGTCCCCGATGCCTGGCTGAGACGTTGCCTCTACCATAAAAAGGATAAGGTCGCCGTCCTCCAACGTCTCCATTGCTATCTTAACCATCCTCTTGTTCATCGCAAATTTGGGTTTATGTATTCCCGGTGTATCCAGAAATATTATCTGTGCACCTGTAAGGTGTTTTATACCGACAATCCTGTTCCTTGTGGTCTGGGGTTTACTTGAGACTATAGCTACCTTCTCACCTAAGATCCGGTTTAAAAGGGTCGACTTCCCAACATTCGGGCGACCGACTATCGATACAAAGCCTGCCCTGAAATCCTCTCCTATCATAATATTACCGCCCTCACACCTTAAGAAGCAGGTACCCGATACAGATAATATCTACCAACTATCTCCCTTTGCCTATTGGAAAATATTATAGATCCTTAATATGCCTTTGGGCAAGAGAATAGAGATGCTTTGCACTATAGAAACAGAACAGATCCTATCATCCTTCACCTTAACCTTAATAGGGGGCCTCATATAAGAACTTGAGCCCTCTGAGTTTATTCCTCATCTGGTATACCTGCCTTATGCACTCTTACGAGAGGCTAAAGGTATCTACTCCCTTTTTCTGCTCCTTGACAAAAAAGAGAATCGGTATATACTTTCTCTAAAGTAAGCATATCCGATAGGATTTGAGCACGATGAGTTTAAACCTGTGAAAACCGTAGAAGTGCCTGTTTTTGATTTTGCTGAACGGACTTGATTTATTATTAAGAAAAGCGTTCGATATTTGGGGATAACGACATCCAGCATTACACGGGCGATCGAGAAGATGGAGGAGACGTGAGTAGTATATGTTCATTCATTAACAACGTCCCCTTGAGTCATACAGTATTTCAATCTATGCCATAGCTTTCCTTAAGAATTCCAAACATATATTTAAAGTCTTGATATCAGCATCTTTAATGAGGACAGCGATGGCCTTTTTGACTGCCTTCCCAGAGCCTATCTCCTCTGATAGCAAAAATAGTTCATAAAGCTCCACACCTAACCCATTAGCGATCTTATCTAAGGTCTTTATGGTAACATTCTTTTGCCCTCGTTCAATGGCACTTATATATTTGGTATTCACGCCAGTTTTTTCTTCTAGTTGATCTTGTGTCAATCCAGCCTTTTCTCTAATGGCCTGAATCCTTTTGCCGAGGGATACCAATATATTCATAGCATCTCCTGTGGAAGCAAGAATAGCAATAAAGGGTAGGCCATCAAACATCTTATAAGGTTATTAATAGAATTAAATCTATTTATGAGCCTGACAAATATCCTTCTATATGTTTATTATTGTGGCAATTGTAATCCATAAATAGACTTATGATTCAAATCATGATGGAAAGGAGATAAATCGATGAAAAAGATATTAGGATTATCCCTTTGACTACCACCACTACTATATCTTGTGGATGTAACT
>CAYZUL010000025.1:0-35531 GCA_964481895.1 uncultured Nitrospirota bacterium
AGGCAAACGACAGCTTAATGGAAGATGATATTATTTACCACTATCATGACAAAGAACTTGTCGGTCTGACAATACTGCATGCAAAAGGAAAGAGTTGAGGTTTCATAAAGCAAATCTATAAATATTGAGAAGGCAGAAATATGGATTACATTCCGTGTCAGTTACCGACACTGAATACCGACACAGACACTAATCACTGGCGCCGTTCACTGTCACTCATATCGGCCGGAGTGAAGGGGAAAAGGGGGATATAATGGAGAAAAGAAATAAACCGATAGAGCTTCACGGCTGGGATGATGAGAAGGTCTATTTCTGGGACGAAGAAAACAAAAAAGAATGGTGCGTATCAGATGAAGAGGAATTATATAAACAACTTGTTGAGATATGTGAGGGATACTTTAAAGAGAAGATAGCCAAAGGGAAAAGCTTATGATGGAAAATGCCTATACCACTGATACTGTCACTGACACTAATCACCTACACTGTCCACTGACACTGTTTTTGAACACCAAGGCAGGGTGGTTGTTTTGGGGAAATTGCTTAGATGTAGTTAATCTAAATTGATTTAGGAACAATCATTTGGAATGAACAATCTAATTGCCAAGAAAACAGCACTTGACAACGGTAAATATGTCTACCAAACTCTCGAAGGACATATTGAAGATGTTTTAAAAGCGGGCAGTCAAATGGTGAACAGAATTGATAGATCTTGCAAATTTGCAGAAAATGACATTTTAAGAAGAACTGCTTTAACCGTCTTGACTTTTCATGATTATGGGAAATTTCTTCAAGAATTTCAAAATGCCATAAAAGAGGATAAACTCGAAAAGAAGAAAAAAATAAGTCATGCGTTTTATTCAACCCTTTTCATAAATCCGAATCTTGGCGACGAATTGGCTGACTGGGTTTGCAGCCTTTCAATGTTATCGCATCATTCTTCTCTCAATAAATCTCTGTTTTCTGGAAATATTACTATTCCTTCAATAAGCGCCAAGACTATAGACCTAGCAGAACAAACATTCAAGATGCTTACTAAAATTTGTCAAGACAATACTGACTGGCTTCCTTCTGCTGCACTTCGCAACTACGAAATGCAGTATATAAAAATTAAAGGTTATTCGGCATCAACTATTCGATTGCGTGATCAGATTAATATTTCTGATATGATGCAATTAACCTTTAACAAAAAGTTCAGAAATATTTTGCATGAAGCAAGGCATCTCTATGCCTTAGTGCATATGATTCTTAAATTATCAGACGAATACGCATCGAGTTATTTTGAGAAAAACGCGAAACGTTTTGAGGCAGAGCAAGTAGTTGGTTCAGTTATAGATGCATCAGCACGTATCCATGCAAACATTGCTACTACACGAGAACACCTGCTTCATAATGCTGGATATGCTCTGCATAGATTCCAAGAAAAATGCTCAAAATCTAATACACCCATGGTGTTATTGCGCGCACCGTGCGGGAGAGGGAAAACATTGGCGGCTCTGCTTTATGCTATGAATCAAAAGAGAAGCCGAATTGTTTTTTGTTTGCCCACGCAAATAACATCAAATGCAATGGTAAAAGAATTGAGCCGTTTAATGGATGACCCTGTCGGATTTTATCATGGGTTGCGCAAAAATATAAAATTCGATGAAGAAATAATGGAGATGGTCGAAAATTGGTTGAGCACTTCAAAACAAAGCATACAAGATGACTATCGTTCTGATATGTTTTATTCTACCCCCGTTGTTGTAAGCACAGTTGACCATCTTATATATTCAATAATAAGGGCATACCCTCAGGCAGATGTTGCATTGGGGAATCTTATGTCTGCAGTTGTAATTTATGATGAAATCCATACTTATGAACCATATACTCTTAGACAAATTCTGGGTGGGATGAGAATTCTTCATAGTTACAATGTCCCGCAAATATTAATGAGCGCAACCCTTCCGAATGAAATATCCAAGTTTTGCCAGCAGGAATTTGATGCCATTTTGGTTGAGGATCAAATAGGCTTGAATTATTCGCCAGTAATTGTAGAAAAACGCGATAGAGATATTGTTCAGTACCTTGATGAAATATGTTCCATAGCCTCACAAGCAAAAAAAGTGCTGATAGTAGCAAATACCATTGCCCGTTCTAAATCCATTTATGACAGGCTAATCGAATTGACACAAAACAAATTCCCTGTCCATTTATACAACTCATTTTTTACACCAACTGATCGCTCCATAGGAGAGAAAAGCAAAGAGGCTATTCTGTTAGAACTTTTTGTTAAAGAGAAATCGGGACCGGCCATTTTAGTTGCTACACAGGCGGTGGAGATGTCTTTAAACATTTCAGCAGATGTCTTATTTACAGATTGGTGCCCTATAGATGCCTTGGTGCAGAGGGCTGGGCGAGTCAATCGAGGCGCTGAAATTGCGAACACGGAAAATCGTGTTGTCATTTGTCCTGCAGAGAATGATGGCATCCCATACTTTGCTCCCTATTACTTTGGAAAGGCCAATGAAGTAAATTATGTTCTTAATAGCTGGAATCTTCTTAAGGAAGGGCTTTTTAGTCATGCAGACGCAATAAATGCAGTGAATCAAGTCTATGATAATATGGATTTAAAGAAAGGCGAAAAGATTAAGGAACTTTTTCGTGAGTCTACATTATATGGGGAACGAATAAATGTTATTGGCCGCGAAGACGATCCAAGTTTTTTTAATATTCGGCATGACCCTGAAAGGCACAACTTGGCTACGATATCAGTCGTGCCAACTATTTATGCAGATAAATTCAGACTATCCATGCGAGGTATTAACTTATATATTATTAAAGTACCTATTTTCTGGTTAAATAAATATCCAAATGCAATTAAACCGTTTATAGTTAATGGGGAAGAAGTAAATGGCGTCTACGAAATCGAGGCAGCGTATAACGCGGAGACCGGACTCTCAATCGAACAGTTTGATGAACCTCACACCGTCATCGTATAAATTTGTTCGTTTTGAAGAGCCTTTTTTGGATGCGGGATTGGCATTTCTTGCCAGGGAATTGGAATATCTTTTCCCAAGTTCTGTGACAATTGAGCCTGATGGATTTAATTTCACTTTTCCGGAAAGCGGCTGGGAAGACAAACTTTTTTCGCGGCTTGTTGAGCAGAGACAGAGGCGTCTTTTACAAACAGCCGCAAAATCAAATAAGACTAAGGCTCTTGTTAATCGTTTTATACCAGGGGCGGGAGGTTCTACACGATGGGGGCATCCTATTTTTGGCAAGGGAACGCCGGGTCATGAACAAAAAGAGATTTTTATTGCGCTTATGCGTCAAGTCGTTGGTTTAGAAACCTCACAGTCGGATCAGCTAGAGATTTGTGGAATGACAGGCCAACTTTTTTATCCGCATGCAGAATTATGTGAAGGCCGGCAGAGTATTTATCCTTTTATGGTTGATCAAAAAAGAAATCTCGGAGGGGTTAGAGAATTCGATTTTAGACACAATCAAAAGGTTATCGTTGCCGGAACTTGTTCTTGGCTGGCTTCTATTCCATTTGTAATGTTTTATAAAAGCGGAACACCTATATCAACCCTGTTCTATCCCGTTGCTTCGGATTTTAACGTTGCAATGGATCTCGAAGAGGGATTTAAAACGATCTTGACATTCGATCATTCTCCATATGGTAATTTCAGAATTCAAGGTCATTCTAGTGATAGCCCCTTTGCAATGCTGATTAGGCTCTATGAGCGGTATCTTATTGATACATCTCGCGTACTTCCATGTAATCAATGGTTTGTTTTAAGAGTAACAAAAGAAGGTCAAGGGTTTGATATTCGTGCTTTTGACTGCTCGATTCCGTCGATATCTAATTTCAATCACTTTTTTACGCCACTGCCTGAGACCATTGAGCAGGAACCTTTTGCACTTGGAAGTTGGTTGAGCAGAATTAGGATCAAAGCACTGGATGATCAGTTTAAAGATCGCTATGATGATGTCAAAGATCGCTTTTCAGAATGGCTTGATAATTTATCGATGTCATTTCTTGAAGATAATGTTGATATGTTCATTGCCTCTTTTGCAAATGTTCAATTTGGCCACTCTTTATATATCGTTAATATAACAAGGGATGATTTTTTTAAGATATTTTGGATATTAATTGACAGATTTTCAGGAGGTAAGACTATGGATGAGTCACTTAGACACGGCGTTGAAGCCTTTGGACGTGCACTTGAAAAATTTGCGTGGCATGGGCGAAGCGGCGGGGGCCGAAAGGATTTAAGCCATCACTATAAAATTGCTCGATCCGGAAGTTATCGAGCACTTGCCGAAGCTGTAACAGATGCAATCTCAGGCATGATGGCTGCTTCAGATGCAAGTGGCACAACATTTAAGTTTAATCGAGAAGCGCGGCAATTTTGCGAGTGGTGGGTCAGCAACCTTGATTCAGATTATTTCAGTGAGAATAATTGGTGGAAGGTTAAATCCTTGTTGGTGGCAGCTATGAACATGGCAGTGGCTCATCCTCAAACAATTCAGACTGATGAACCAATAGAAGGTATCCAAGAAGATGAACCAATAGATGAAAATAATGAGAAGGAGGAAATCGAATGAATGCAAATAATCATGTTCTTTTAAGCGCCTTTACCATAGCAGGAGGCTCTTTGGCTGCATTAAACTCCGGCGAAGGATACGGAAATGTTATAACACTAAAAAAGTATTCCCATAACGGGCATGCCTATCCTTATATATCAGGACAGTCAATCCGGTTTGCATTGCGGAATGCAATCCGAGAGCATGTTGGAAGCAACAATGCCTGCATTTATGACGAAGACGGGCATAGCTGCGGCAAACCTCAAACCTGTGCCCTTTGTGATCTCATGGGATTCATGAAGGCAGAAGCAAAACCGAAGACAGAGAAGAAACTTAAAGAAGAAATAAAAGCTCTTGAAGAAAAATCTAAAGAGGCTAAAGATAAGGAATTAAATAAACTTAAAGAAGATATTGCACTTTTGAACGCTGCTCTTCCTGCAGCAAAAAAGCGAGAGGAATTAAGCAAGAAAGTAAAAACAAACAGGGAAAAGTTAAAAGCTGCCTTACAAAAACCAGGGACACTTTCAGACGACCAGATAGAGAATCTTAAAAATGAGGTTGAAGCATCACTCCAGGATCTCGATCAACTTAATCCGCGAGATAAGAGGCAATCACCGCTACAAATCTCTCCCTTAATGGGGATAGTACCGCTTGAAGACTCTCTCGTAACTGATTTTCTGACATGTGAGAAACCCGGCACACAGGATAAAGCGATCGTAAACATCGAAGCAAGTAAGAATGTTTATATGGGTTCATGGGCATTGGATATTCGTCGAATCGGCTTTTATGACCTCCTCGATCCGGTTACGCAAACTATGACATGGCATGCTATTTACAAAAATAACGCTGCTCAGTTTGACATCGTAAAACGAAATATTCGTATTATGGCTCTATTGAATGCCTTTCGTAATTTATCTGGGTTTGCAAAACAGGCGCGGATGATGGACTCTCTTGAAGCAGACATCGTGGTATTCTGCCTTTCTCCGATATACAGCCATTTATTGATTAAGTTGGCTCACGGCACAACAACCGAGAAAGGACAGGTCAGAATCAACAAGGAATTGTGGAAACAGGTAATCGATGATTTGCGCTCCAATGGTGCACGATTCTACGCTGGTTTCCGTACAGGGTTCTTGTCTAAAGAAGAAGAGAATAAGTTAAAATCTGCTTTTGAGAGTAGTGAAGTTCCTGGTAGTCCTCACGTAGCTTACGACGCAGCTTTGAAACTATTTGCTGTGGAAAAGAAGGGCGAATAATGGCTACTGTTCAGGCTGTCCGGTTTGCCCTGGACTGTCCATTTCCTGTTTCGTTTCGCTACTCGGTTGCATCAACTTATGGGCGATCCTACCGTTTTCCAACGCCTACGGTTTTAAAAGGGTTGCTGGAAAATGCCTGCGGATTTCCTCCTGATAGTTTGCCATTTGCTGATAAGATTGCGCTTTCTCTTGTCGTACTATCAAGTAACGCAAACCCTTTTGAATCGTTAGATAAGGTTCGTATCTTTAGCCTGAATCCGTATCAGGCAGTTAAAGATCAGCCTCATAAGATTGATTTCGGGAACCTCGGCGGTGCTACTTATGTCAGACAGTATTTGCCCCCGAATCAACGCTATCTCGTGTATGTCAAGAGTGCTCATCCTAATTATCCCGTCGAAGAGTTGGCGTTAAGATTGAGGACGCCTTTACGCTCTTTGTTCTTAGGACAATCTGACTCGCTGGTGGCTGTAGAAGATGTAAATACAGTCTCCCTCGTCGAGGGGGTATCAGCCACAATTGACTCATGGGTAACTGTCACAAGTGAAGTTTTACCTACAGATCGGAAGCAAATACGGGGAAGGATCCCATTAAGATTTAAGCGCGTTTTAGAATCAAATCGGCGGCAATATAGCAGGGAAGATATCTTAGTTGCTATTGGGTTTTCAGAACCAGTTAAGTTTACACAACCTATAACGTGTCTTAAGGACGATAATCGCTCGATTACGTTTATTCCGGTGACTATAGACTAAGTGGATTTCAAATAATGCAAACAATAACATTTTCTTTCCAGCTCGATAGTCTATTAACAGGGTCTGCAACGCATTTGCGGGGTTTTATTGCGGCTAAATTCCCCGAATATGAGTTACTCCATCAGCATGATAACGATAAAGGTGGATTGAAATATCTTTACCCTAAAATACAATACAAAGTGCTTGATGGAATTCCATTTATCCTTGGGATTGACGAAGGCACAGATATAGTTAAAGCAGTTGCAAAAAAAATAGAGAATGTAAAGTTAGCCGGAAAAGATTATAAAATCATTAACAAGACTGTAATAGAGAAATCAAGTACGATTAGTATTATTGAAAATCCTTCCTCTTACTCCTTCCTCACCCCCTGGCTTGCCCTAAATGAAAAGAATTACGAGAGGTACCAGAGATGCGGTACATGGGCAAAGAGAAAAGAACTATTAGAAAAGACCCTTATCGGCAATATTATTTCAATGTCAAAGAGCCTAGGCTATACAGTGCCCGAACCTATCAAGGCTGAGATCATCAATCTAAAAGAGGTCCCAACATCTTTAAAAGGCACTCCTATGCTTGGTTTCCTCGGCACATTCTCCGTTAACTTCGAGATCCCTGATTACTGGGGAATAGGCAAATCGGTATCCAGGGGTTTTGGGACGGTGGTAAGGCAGAAGCCAGTGAACAGCAATGAGGTAAAATACAAAAGAGGGTGCATCTCAGAGGAGGGAAATCCATGAATGAAAGGGATAAGGCATTATTATTGGAGTTTAAGAGAAGGATTCCTCCGGATTTAGGGAGACATTTAAGGCGGCTTATAGGTTTTGGCTCAAGGATAAGGGGTGAAGGCGCAGAGGATTCAGACCTTGATATTGTTGTATTAGTCGATGAAAAGACTCCTGAGATCGAAAAACAACTTGAAGACATTGCATATCTGGTTATGTGGGACCACGACTTTAAACCGATTATATCCCTGAAGGTATTTGCGGAATCACAGTTTTATAATGCCCTTAATAAGGGTTTTTCTTTTTATAGACATGTTGAAGAAGGTATTTCTGTATGAAAGAAGAGGTGAAAAGGCTTATTGAAAAATCAGAGAAATAGCAGATTACGATATTGAAGAAGAAATCGTTGAGCCGACCGCATCTCTTAAAGTTGAAGAAGGGAAGATTTTTTTGCAAGCTATTAAGAATTTTCTTGATATTTTATAAGTGCTGAAGCTCGGCCTCCTCGGCGCCTTCAAAGTTAATTTTGAGATCCCGGATTACTGGGGTGTAGGCAAGTCGGTGTCACGGGGGTTTGGGACCATTGTAAAAATGGGAAGTAGAAATGGAAAGTAAGAAATAGGAAGTGAGAAGTAACAATAGGATATAATTATTTAGGAGATTATAAATGGAAGCAAGAGATTATGAGATAGCAAAAAAACTCAAAGAACGGTTGTCTGAGGTTGTTAAGTTGATTGATTTTAGATTATTTGGATCACGAGCAAGAGGAAATGCTGACGAATATTCGGATATGGATATTTTTATTGAAGTTGAGCATATAGATAAAGAACTGGAGGATTTGATACATCATATTGTTTGGGAAGTAAGCTTAGAACGCTCTCTTTATATTTCTCCACTCATTTTTACAAGCCACGAGATAGAAAAATCTCCTTTAAGAGTGTCTCCTATAGTTAAAAATATAGAAGAGGAGGGGGTGAAAGTGTGACTGATAAAGAGGCCCTTTTTACATACCGGCTTAAACAAGCTGAAGAAACTCTTTCCGATGCTGAAAGGATGCTTCAAGGAGGCTTTAGCCATAGGTCTATTACAAACAGGGCTTATTACTCCATGTTTTATGTATTACTGGCACTTTTTTTAAAAGCAGATATAAACATTAAAACATCCAAACATACAGGTGTTATTTCTATATTTGATAAAGAATTTATTCTTACAAAAAAGATTGATAAATATTATTCTGAAATACTTCATAAGATGTTTAATATCAGACAAAAGGGGGATTATAAAGAGCTTGTAGAGCTAACACTTGAAGATGCTATAGAGCATATTAGACTTGCTAAGGAATTCATCAACTCTATTAAAGGCTATATGGATAAAATTCCTGCTTAATAACCCATGCTCGGATTTCTCGGCGCTTTCTTAGTGGACTTCGAGATCCCTGATTACTGGGGGTATAGGCAAGTCGGTGTCAAGGGGGTTTGGAACAATAAAAAAGTCTGAGAGTTTATAGAGTTAAGGAGAGTTCATAGAGTTGGACAAAATATATGGCTAAGATAGAGAGATTTGAAGACATATTGGCTTGGCAAAAGGCACGAGAGTTAGTTTCAGCAATATATGAAACAAGTAACAATGGACTTCTTGCCAAAGACTTTGGCTTGCGGGACCAAATCAGACGAGCTGCTGTATCGATTATGCTGAATATAGCAGAAGGCTTTGCAAGGAAAACGAGCCGTGAATTTTTTCAGTTTCTGGTTATAGCGCATGGTTCTGCAGCAGAAGTTCAATCTGCACTTTACGTGGCTCTCGATCAAAAATATATTAGTCAGGAGCAATTTGAAAACCTGTATAAAATGGCTGAAGAAACATCAAAGACGATTATGGGATTTTCAAACTATTTAAAAAAGAGTTTGTAGAGTTTTTTGAGTTTATCGAGTTCAAAGGTTAATTCTAAAAAACTCTAAGAACTCATGAACTCCACAAACTCTATGAACTCTAAGAACTGAAAAATACTATGCAACTTGTGATAAATACATACGGTTCATATCTTCAAAAAAATGGCGATTGCTTTAAGGTAAAAAAGGATGAGCAGGTCTTTGAGGTATCGGTAAAGAAGGTTTCATCTATCATGATAACCACTGGTGCCTATATTACTACCGACGCTATAAAGTTGGCCATGGATCATAATATAGATATCATCTTCCTTGATGAGTTTGGTGATCCTTTTGGCAGGGTATGGCATTCTAAACTCGGGAGCACCGTGCTGATCAGGAGAAGACAGATCGAGATCGCAGAAACCGAAGAGGGATTAAAGCTTGCCCTATCCTGGATTGCAAGAAAATTTGATAATCAGATAGACATGCTCACAAGACTCAGAAAGACAAGGACGCAAAAATCAGCAGAGATCACATCATATATTGAAAAGTTAACCAACTGCCGGAAAGCGCTTGATAGCCTTTCCGGGACTATCGATGAGAGGCGCGGGACTATAATGGGGATAGAGGGGAGCGGCGGCAGGATATATTTTGAATCTATCAGTTTCCTGATGCCTGACAGATACAGGTTTGATGGCAGGAGCAGAAACCCTGCCAAGGACGAATTCAATACCCTATTAAACTATGCCTATGGGGTCCTCTACTCAAGGGTGGAGAAGGCATGCATAATAGCAGGGCTTGATCCGTATGTGGGGATAATCCATACAGACCATTATAATAAGAAGTCCCTTGTCTTCGACCTGATAGAAAACTTCCGCATCTGGGCAGATGAGACGGTCATAAATCTTTTTGCAGGAAGAGATGTAAAACAGGAGTATTTCGACAGGCTTGAAAATGGCCTTACCTTAAATAAAGAGGGAAAGGCCCTTCTGATTGAGGCATTAAGTAAGTTCCTTGACGAATCTGTCCGCTATAGCGGAAGAAATATAAAAAGGGGAGACATCATTCAGTTTGAATGTCACAAGATAGCAAATGGCTTAATAAAGGAGGCATAGACTGAAGCAGGGCGACAATCTTGTTTGGGTAATATATGATATTGTTGATGATAAAAAGCGGGGCCGTATTGCCAAGACCTGCAAAAACAAAGGGCTCTACAGGGTACAGAAATCGGCCTTCATCGGGACATTGAACAGAAACCAGATAGATGAATTGAAGATGATATGTGTAGACATGATCGATCCTAATGTAGACTCTGTTTATATCTTTCCGATGTGCGAGGATGATTTTAAAAAGGTAAAATTGCTTGGCCAGGCTTTTGATAAAAAGCTGGTATCGGCAGAGGTATTGGCGATGTTTTTTTAAGAAGACATGAACCGGTTCCCGGGAACCGGGAACTTGACACTGTAAACCAGGCAACGGAGCACTGGTAATAAGCTATGGATACCGAATCCACAGTAATGATAACCCCGTCAGAGGTGATTGAGCACCTTTTCTGCCCAAGGTTTACATATTTTATGAACTGCCTCAATATACCTCAACATGAGGGATTAAGATACAAGGTCCTTAAAGGAAGGGAGCTCCATGAACGAAAAGAAAAGGAGAACAGGGAATATCTCAGGAAGAAGATAGGGTGCATAAATAAGGAGCTCTCGGTTTATGTTGCATCGGGGTCGCTGCGCCTAAGAGGCATCATAGATGAGGTACTTACACTTTCGGACGGGAGCATGGCGCCACTTGATTATAAATTTACGGAATATAGGGACTTTCTCTTTGAAACACATAAGGTTCAGTCTGTTTTATATGCAATGCTGATAAGGGAGACATATAATAAGCCTGTTTATAAAGGCTATATCTGTTATGCCAAGGACGGGGCATCTCTAAAAGAAGTGATTTACAAAGATACTGATTTTGACTATGCTAAGGATACAGTTGATGAGATCTTCAGGGTGATTTTAAGGGGCTACTATCCCAAAAAGACCTCCTGGCCTAATAGATGCATTGACTGCTGTTATAAAAATATTTGTGTCTGATCTTTGAAAATTTATAACTCATTGTGATGCTTAGGTTTTATTGTGCCCAAACGATGCAAGGACGGTTTAAAAATGGCTATATTTGATGAATTTGAGGCTATAAAAAGGATTAAAATAGAGAGAGTAAAAAACCCAGAAAATGGCCAGAATAAAGGATTTGCAATAAAAATGCTATCGGAATGAGACTTCCATTAAAACAAGGATTGAAACATCGTCACATTTGGTAATCTCAAAATCACTCTTTCAATATCGGAATGAGACTTCCATTAAAACAAGGATTGAAACATAAGATCATTAAATGTTGCATCTCGCCCTGGCCCATCGGAATGAGACTTCCATTAAAACAAGGATTGAAACTAAGATCATTTTGTTTTATGATGTCATCTTGTTCAAATCGGAATGAGACTTCCATTAAAACAAGGATTGAAACGTGTAATAGATGATTCTAATACAAGGATCTTTACTGATCGGAATGAGACTTCCATTAAAACAAGGATTGAAACCCTAATATTACGCAATCATGGCCTGCATTCTTGGAGATCGGAATGAGACTTCCATTAAAACAAGGATTGAAACATGATCGTTCTCCCGCGCTTGGGTCTAAAGGTGATATCATCGGAATGAGACTTCCATTAAAACAAGGATTGAAACAAAGTTGGTTTGCTAAGCCTGTTATTGATACCCCGAATCGGAATGAGACTTCCATTAAAACAAGGATTGAAACAGTGTCGATGAAACGGCGGGCATGCTAGGCGTCAAGATCGGAATGAGACTTCCATTAAAACAAGGATTGAAACTCAGTTCTAATTGATCTGACATCGCCTAAATCCTCATCGGAATGAGACTTCCATTAAAACAAGGATTGAAACTCTGGTTCCCGATAAAACTCTTGCTTCACACAGCAAGGATCGGAATGAGACTTCCATTAAAACAAGGATTGAAACAATCTCCTTTCCTTTTCATGTGCTCTCTCAATCCAACATCGGAATGAGACTTCCATTAAAACAAGGATTGAAACTCCAAATGGCAGGTAAATTGACATCTGCCCATATATCATCGGAATGAGACTTCCATTAAAATAAGGATTGAAACTAAAATAGTCGCCACAAATGGGGGTGGGGTTACAGATCGGAATGAGACTTCCATTAAAATAAGGATTGAAACTCCAAATGGCAGGTAAATTGACATCTGCCCATATATCATCGGAATGAGACTTCCATTAAAATAAGGATTGAAATGCTGGGCACGGCATAGCCGTGCCCCTACAACTAGAATCTCACCCTTACCCTATACTTAAGCATTGCCTCGTGATCCTTTTCAACCGGAATATCAAACTGCACCGTATGTGCCTCGATCTTTTTATACTCATGAGAGCTTTGCAGGATCTCCCAATCTCCCGGGATCGGTTCAATGACATTTACTGTTACCGGTGAATCCTTATGGTTTCTGATACTCACCTCGAAGGCCATTTCATAGATATTATCCGAGATCTTGCGCCAATCGGTCTGTTTCCGCTCGGCTACCAGGTCAAAGGCCTCCCCCATCTTGATCTTGATCGTTTCATCCTTGGGGGTATGGTCGATCTGATCCTCGCCTATGAACTGCAGGCTCCTAACAGAATCGGCCTTATATACCCTGATGGTACCTTTGGGAAGGGGGATTCCCAGATGATTTTCCTCCTTGTTGGCAACCTCAACATAGACACCGACCTTCTGATTTGAAACAGGTACTCCATACCTCGCCCGGTAGTAATATTCAGCCCCGTAGTAGATAAATTTCTTTTTGACCGGGACCTTGTTTGCATCAAGAAGGCTTACCTGCTTGGTCTGATTATCTTTAATAGTGGTAGGTCTTTGAAGACTATAGAGGTGGTACTCAAAGAAGGCCTTCTCGCTAATTTGACTGCTGGCGGCTTTGGAAGCCATCTCTTCCAGCCTTTGGATGCCATCATATTGTCCATACCTCTCTATAACCCTATTCACATCCCCTGCCACAAGTTTGAGCCTTGCATTGCGGTATGTGGCGCCACTCTTGTTGTCCAGGGTTACCCAGCCGGTCAGATCCATCTCGTTATCCTCATTATCCAGGGTTGCCACATAATCGGCCTTCCAATTGATCCCCTGGGTCAGGTAGGTAGCCTCGATCTTCTGGGGACGGTCGATCCGGTTCTCCAAAAGCCAGACCAGGGTGGGCCTGGGAATAAGATCCTCAGGCAGGCCGGGGAAGATAAGCCTTCCTGGATAGTCCGTAAAGATCCGATCACCCATACGATATACAACACCACCATTGGTACTAAGGATAGTGACTGGGACTTCTACTCCATCCTTTAATACCTTGATCTCCTTGCCCACGAATTTGTCTATAAGTTTCTGTGGGGTTAACAGATCATATTCATAATTCTGCTCAAGGACTTCAAGGTTTAAAGGATCGGTGAGGGACTTTATATCTACCGTCTGAGGCATGATCTGAGCGGCAACAGCGGTAAACTTGAGATCCGTTAACCCATTTGTTAAACGGATATGGCGAAGATCTTTTACTAAACCTATATTGCTATTATATACAGTTACCGAAACCTCCTCCTGGTCCTCTAAGCTGCTTTCGAGATCGTTATGTTTAACAGACTGACCTGATGCCTGACTTCCTCCTGATTGATAATAGAAACCTAGCAGCATGGCTGCCAACGCAAAGCCTGCTATCTTTAAATATCTATTAAAATGCTTCCTCATCTTGCCCCCCTCCTCTGTTTGATATTAAGGAATCTTACCTTCTTGATTCATTAGACAGTAGGAGGCGGAAAAAGGTTCCAAAGAATTTTAATTATTTAACCGGTTGGTCAGTAGGCTGTGCCTTTTCTGGTTTTTCAGGCAGGAGGATGGTCAGTTTTATCCTGCGGGAAGAAGGTGCCTCCTTATTGGAGATCGAAGGTGATATCGTGTCATAGGCCTCCCCGATTGTTGAGTCAGGTTTTTTAGATTCCAGGTCGATCCTGCCAAGAGAGGAGAGTCCTGTTTTAAACTGCTCATAATGATCTTCTGGAATAGTAAGCCATAGGATCTGTGATTTAAGGAGGAGGTCCTGTTTGAGCCTGCCGGCCTTTTCGTCGATCTGAAGATATTCTCCCCCCACCTGCTTGACCAGATCCCCAAGCCTCTGCGCCAGGACCTTCATCCCCTCAAGAGGTTCTTTTGGTGTAAAGGAGAGTTCGAAGTAAGCGACCTGATCCGACTCCGTAGCAGGGACCATCTCTTCCTTTGCAGTTATTGATTGTTCGGGAACGCCTTGCAAGATACCCCTTCCTTTCTTTATCGCCTCAGTTTTACTCTCCTTTAAGAGGGGTTCCTGAACAGGGATATCTTTCTGCGGTGAAGATGGTAGCGATTTGGGAGTACCCTCATTCTCTTGAAAATCTTGCCGGAGAGGGATCTCGGATTCTAAAGGGATCGATTTCCTGATCTCTCTCTCAAGCGGCCTATTTGCCTGATATAGATAGAGGGCTAATCCACTTACCATGAGTAGGGCTACGGCATGGATAGGGATTTTGATCCTGACCGGCAAAAAGAGACGCTCCCAGATGCCTGGTCTCTCGACCTTCTCCCGGATATGGGCCATAATCTTCCGGGAAAAACCAGGAGGCGGCTCCAGAGTGGGGAGGTTAGTTACCGCACGGATAGTCCTGGAAAGTGCTTCAACCTCGGCATGACAGCGGGCGCATCTGGATAGATGATCCTGTACGGACTGGTAATCTCCTGGGTCGAGCAATCCTTCAAGGTATTCGGAAACTCTTTCTTGTACCTGATCGCAATTCATTTTTTCACCTTTGTTGAATAAAAATAAGGGGCCAGTCTGGTCTTTAGGGCCTGCCTGGCCCTATGAAGCCTTGACTTTACTGTCCCAAGCGGAACACCTAATATCTTGCTCATCTCTTCGTAAGGGACATCCTGGAGATCTCGGAGAAGGATGAAAAGTCTGTCATCGTTGTCCAGGCAATTTAGCTCCCTATGGACCCTATCATGAATCTCTTGCTTCTCAGCCTCCTGGGCCGGATCCAGTCCTGGATTGGAAATGCCTGAAATTGGTCTCCCATCTCCATCAGGATCGGCAACCTCAAGCGGTATTGTTCGCCGCCTTAAGTCAGAAACGGCCTTCGAGCGATTCTTAGCCTGATTAATGGCAATCCTGTAAAGCCATGTTCTAAAGCTCGACTCACCCCGAAACCTCCTGATAGACCGATAAGCCAAGAGGAATACCTCCTGGGATACCTCTGCCGCATCATCATAGTCTCCAAGCATCCGGTAGAGGAGATTAAAGACCATCCTTTCATGGCGCTTGATCAGCGCCTCAAAGGCATCCGTCTCCCCAGCCTTTATCCTCTGGACCAGTTCTAATTCGCTTTCTGCCCCATAATCCATTAGACAATCTCTGTACGAAAAAGGTTCCCTGTTAACTTAAAGCTTAGCATAGGGTCACCTGCCCAGCAACACACGCAGACTATTCTCTCCTCGCCCTCTTTAAGATATAAAAGCTCCATGGCGTTTATATCTAGTATAGTGCATCATAAATATCTTTTATGATGGTGAAAGAGAGGTACATGGTATAATCAGGTCTATTATTAAAGGTAGAGACCCAGCGAGCAAAACCAGCGTGAGTGGGAGGCTCCATCCGGCTTTGCCAGTGGAGGGGGCGACGCAAGCCCCTGTAATAGGCTAAAAGAACTAGAGGCAAAATCGCCATGTCTACTGGAAAATATAGAGATCTTCTAAAATCATTTGGCTTCCAGTCCTTCCTCTGGACACAGTTCCTGGGGGCCTTCAATGATAATGTCTTTAAGATCGTGGTCTCGATGGTGGCTGTGAATATGGCTACAGGCCCGGGCGGAGGGAGCGGGTATCTGTCACTTGCAGGGGCCGTGTTCATCCTCCCCTTCATTCTCTTCTCAGGCTACGCAGGCCACCTGGCTGATACCTTCAATAAAAGGAGTGTACTTATCGTTACAAAGTCCTTTGAGATCATCGCCATGGGACTTGGGCTGTTTGCCCTCCTCTCAGGCAGGATAGGGCTGATGTTAGGCGTCCTCTTTTTGATGGCCCTCCAGTCGACCCTTTTTAGTCCGGCTAAGTATGGGATCATCCCTGAGATGCTTCCTGATAAGGACCTATCGAGGGCAAACGGGCTCCTTGAGATGTCCACTTTCGTGGCAATCATCCTGGGGACATCGATAGGGAGCATGATATTTACCGCCTGGAAAGGGGCTCCTGGAATAATAGGCATAGTCTTAATAGGTATTGCCGTTGCCGGAACTATTACAAGCCTCGGGATCTCCAGGGTACTCGATCCTGGCACAAAAAAAGAGTTCCAGATAAATCCCTGGGCAGAGGTCATCGATGGGATCAAGCGGCTCTATAGCGATAAAACCCTCTGGCTTACTGTCATCGGGATCTCCTATTTCTGGTTCTTAGGGGCCCTTCTCCAGATGGATCTCCTCCTCTTTGGCAAGGAGGTAATGGGCCTCGATGACCTTCGGATCGGACTTCTCGTGGCATTCCTTGCCGTAGGTATAGGGGTCGGCAGTATTGCCGCCGGACGCTTATCTGGTGACAAGATCGAGCTGGGCCTGGTACCATTTGGATCAATCGGGATGGGGATGTTCGCCATTCTCCTCTCCTTCTCCGCTTATTCCTATGCCCAGACAGGGGTGGCGCTCTTCCTATTGGGATTCTCAGGGGGCCTCTTCATCGTACCTTTAAATGCCCTCCTTCAGCAGAAGAGCGGGCAGGGAGAAAAAGGCCGCTTAATAGCCACAAATAACTTTATGAATACCCTGGGCATCCTGCTCGCTTCAGGTGCCATCTGGATATTTAGGGACCTCCTTCAGGTACACGCAGACCGGATCATCTTAATCTTTGGTCTCCTGACCATTGGGGCTACTATCTATGCCTTAAGCATCCTGCCTGATTTTATGATTAGATTTACCATCTGGATGCTCACCCACACCATATACAGGGTCAGGATTGTTGGCCAGGAGAATATCCCATCCCGCGGTCCGGCTCTCCTTGTCTCTAACCATGTATCATTTGTAGACGGCCTCCTTATCGGGACATCTGTCCAGCGCTTCATCCGCTTCATGATACTCAAATCGTATTACGAGATAAATGCGCTCCACTGGCTCTTTGGCCTGCTGAAGGCAATTCCTGTCTCAGAAGGAAATCGGAAAGGGGTCGTAGAATCACTCAAAAAGGCAAGGGAGGAACTAACGGCTGGTCACATGGTATGCATCTTTGCGGAAGGCTCGATCAGCCGGACCGGAAACCTCCTCCCGTTTAAAAGGGGCCTTGAGAAGATTATCAATGGGCTGGACATACCTGTTATCCCGGTGCATCTCGACGGGCTATGGGGTAGCATCTTCAGTTTCAAAGGCAGGCAGTTCTTCTGGAAATGGCCGGAGCGGATACCCTACCCTGTTACTGTCTCATTCGGAAGACCGCTCCCCTCCACAGCAACAAGCCATGAAGTGCGACAGGCGGTAATGGAGCTTGGCAGCGAGGCAGTGCAGTATCGCCGCACAAAATGGGATCTCCTTCATCAACGATTTATAAAGTCCGCCAAAAAACATTGGTCTAACTTCTGTATGGCCGACTCAAGCGGTAGAGAGCTTACCTATGGAAAGACCCTTGTGGGAGGCCTGTTACTTGCCCGCTTGATCCGAATGGAGATACCGGAAGATAAGATGGTGGGGGTCCTGCTTCCGGCATCAGTCGCCGGTGCGCTAACAAATATTGCAATCCTCCTGGCCGGAAAGATCCCGGTCAACCTTAACTTTACAGCAGGAAAGGAGGCCATGGAATCGGCTATCAGGCAGTGCAGCATCAACACTATCATGACCTCAAGGGTATTCCTGGAAAAGGCAAAACTTGAAAATATAGAGGGCATGGTCTTTCTTGAAGAGATAATGAAGCAGACAACAACCATCCAGAAAACTATGGCCTTACTTTTGGCCTTTATCCTCCCCTCTCGTCTACTTCAGACACTCTATGGACATGGGGAGCGAAGCCCTGATGCCCTGGCCACGGTCATCTTCTCAAGCGGAAGCACAGGAGTCCCTAAGGGAGTGATGCTCTCACATAACAATATCCTTTCAAATATCGAAGGGTTTGCTCAAGTCATTTCGACAACAAAGGTGGACCGCATCATGGGGATACTCCCATTCTTCCACTCCTTCGGATTCACTGGCACCCTCTGGTTTCCTCTCCTCTCCGGATTCGGGGTGGCCTATCATGCCAACCCCATGGATGCAAAGAGCATCGGCGAGATGGTATCTAAGTATAAGGCAACGATCATAATCAGCACACCAACCTTCTATGGGGCCTATCTTAAGAGATGCACAAAGGAGGAATTCTCCTCGCTCCGGTTAGCCGTGGCCGGCGCCGAGAAGTTGCGTGAACCTCTTTCCATTGCCTTTAAGGAAAAGTTTGGCATCGATCTCCTGGAGGGCTATGGCTGCACTGAGATGGGGCCGGTTGTATCTGTAAATATACCGGATGTAAGACAGGGGCCTATTCGCCAGTCTGGCTTTAAGTTTGGGACTGTGGGGCACCCCATTCCGGGTATTGCCGTAAAGGTTATAGATCCAGACACAGGTAAGCAGTTACCCGGAGGCCGGGAGGGGCTCCTCCTTGTCAAGGGCCCCAATCAGATGCTCGGCTATCTTGGCCAGCCCGAGAAGACTAAAGAGGTATTGCAGGATGGCTGGTACGTAACAGGCGACATTGCCTCCATAGACGAAGAAGGGTTTATCAGGATAACAGACCGTCTCTCCAGATTCAGCAAGATCGGTGGGGAGATGGTACCCCATTTAAGGATTGAGGATGCGATCAACAAGATACTAGGTGGAGACCATTGCTGCGTAGTGGCATCAGTGCCTGATGATCACAAGGGGGAACGGATCGTGGCCTTCTATACCAATAGAGAGATCATGAAGGAGGATCTCTGGAAGAGGCTATGTGAAACAGACCTCCCAAGAATATGGATACCGAAACAGGAGCATATCCACTTTATCGAAGAGATACCTGTGCTTGGAACAGGAAAGGTTGATCTGAAAAGGGCAAAGGAAATGGCTATGCCCCCTCCTTTGCCGCCTTCGGAGTGACACCCTCATCTACCCTCCTCTTCCCGAACAGCTTTGCGCTGATTAAACCCAGCTCAAAGAGGATTATAATAGGTACAGCCATAAGGGTCTGGTTGAATACATCAGGGGTGGGTGTGAGAATAGCTGAAACAATAAATGCCACAAGAACGGCATATTTTCTATGTTTTGAGAGCTTCCTCGGATCTATAACCCCCACCTTGGAAAGAATCGTCATGGCAAGGGGAAGTTCGAAGATAAGCCCAAATGCAATAGAGAACTTGAGGACAAAGTCTATATAGCTTGCTGCTGAGATCATGGGTTTCATGCCTACGTCCAGACCATAGCTTATCAAGAATGTCAACGCGAACGGCAGGATGAGATACGCACAAAATATCAGGCCCACGACGAACAAGATAAATGACGAGCTTACAAAGATTACCCCATATTTCCTCTCGTTCATCTTCAGGCCTGGGGCAATAAATTTCCACAATTCGTATAAGACAACAGGGAGGGAGAATAACAACCCAGTAAAAAAGGAGATCTTAAATGTCGCCCAGAAGGCCTCAGCAGGCGAGATAAATATCAGTTCTGCCTTAAGAGGTCTTTTGAGGATATTGATAATATCCTTTGTGAAGTAGAGGGCAAGCGAAAAAGCAATCCCTACCATTATGGCAGACCTAACGAGCCGGGTCCTAAGCTCTATTAAGTGCTTTATTATCGGCATTTTTATATCTTCTATTATCTTCTTTCCTGACATCTACGCCTTCTCCTTCTTCGGATCTTCTTTTTTATCGGGAGGTTCGATCTTTTGGGCATCATCAAGGGTCTTCTTTACCTCATCTTCAATCTCATTTAATTTTGCTGATTCTGCCAATTTTCTGGTCTCTTCTGAAATTGTATCCTTTACATCCTCAGTGGCCTTTTTAATGTCCGAAAAGACCTTACCGATTGCCTTTGCTATATCCGGCAACTTTTCAGGCCCGACTACTATCAGCGCAATTACCAGTATAAGTGCCAGTTCTGCAATGCCTATTCCAAACATAAATCTACCCTTAATATTTTTATTTGATGAGTTACTATTTTAATCCTTTATCTTCTTGCCTTCCCTGTATATCTCGGCCATCCTATCCTTCTTGGCAAGCTTTTCCTTCTGAAGTCTCCTCTTTAAAACCTCTTCCTCCGCCGTAAGTACCTTCCTCTTGTGGAGAAGATTCAATTCATCATCCAGCTTTTTATGCTCCTTTTCCAGTTCCACAAATTCCCTATTCTCTTTTCTTAGTTTTTCCAAAAATACGGGATCCTCTACTAACATATGTCACCTCCAAAAAAAATAGTTGCGGGTCAGTTGCTTATATCCTCCGTCCGCATTATAACGGCATCTTCTTTTGGGTTACTGTAATAGTTCCTCCTGATCGACCTGGCCTTAAACCCAACCTTTTCATATAGACCCCTCGCAGCGTCATTGGAGCTGCGCACTTCCAGCGTCGCTGTCTTTGCGCCAGCCTCCCTCCCTTTTAAAACAGCCCACCTTAAAAGCTCCTCGCCGATGCCTTCCCTTCTCCAGCAGGGGTGAACAGCAAGGTTCATCAGGTGGAGTTCCTCGAAGACCAGCCAGAAACAGATATACCCGACGATCTCATCCTTATCTGGCATCCTTGCAGTGTATAAGTGGGAAAAGGGGTTGCCGCTTAATTCTGAGAGGAACATCCTTCTTGACCATGGTGCGTTAAAGCAGGTCTCTTCTATCTCCACAACCTTATTAAGGTCATCGTCAGTCATCTTCGTTATTATTACCTTCAGGCCCTGTTTGCTACCCACTCAATACCCTCCCTGTATTTTGTCTCTGCCTCCGGTTTGCGTAAATAAAGCGGAATCAGTGCCTCCTCATGCCTGACCCCATTCCTTATCATATCAGCCCCAAGTTCTGCTACAGTAACAGCAGAGGGTGAAAAGCCCTTCGGGGCAAACAGCGCCTGTTCACCAAGTCTATCAATTATAATATTGCGATAGAGTTCTGCGCCGTCTCCTATAAAAATAGTTTCAAAGGAGATATGGGCCAGGACCTTCTCCGGTTTATCTGTCATATAGTCTGTGATCCGCCTTATTCCGGAGTTATTGCTACTTTCATATATCGCCGCATAAACCTCTTTTTTTCTGGCATCAATTATGGCACAAATCTGCCGTCCGGCAAACCTTAGACTTTGCGCCATCGCATCCAGCGTTGGGACAGGGGCTATTGGTTTTCCCGTGGCCGCCTGGATCCCTTTTGCTGTGGCAAGGCCGATCCTAAGGCCTGCAAACGAACCGGGACCTATAGATACCGCTATAGAACTTAAGTTCTCAAGTTCGGTCCCTGTGTCTGATAGGAGTCTGTCAATAGCTATCATAAGCTTTTCAGAATGAACCATGCCGATATTTATGCGGTATTCTGCAAGCAGACCCTTATCATTTATCAGTGCCACACTTCCAATGCCGGTGGATGTTTCTATACCAAGAACTAACATCTGTCTCCTAAGGCTGTGCCCCATTAACCCCTTTAAGATTAAAATCCACCGGCTCAAGCTGCGGATTCATCCTGATCTCTCTGAATCGGAGATTGATCTTAAGGCCCTCCCTTTCGGCAGAGATCTTATACGGACGTATGATCCCTCCTGTCGGACGGTAATCCCCAAAGGATAAAACCATCCTTCTTAATCCCGATAGATCAAAAACCTCTTCCTTTCTCACCTGATGATCAACCCTGTCAATCCATATCTTCTTGTCAAGTTTTCCTTTTCCTCCATGCATGACTATTACGTAGATGATATAGTACTCATCAGTCTTCTCCAGTGCAGTTACCAGTGAAGGATCGATAAATGGCGTCCCCACAGCCCCAAGCACATCGAGGAGGTCGGCAAATTTTATGGGGCCTTCAATACTGCCGGTTGATAACAGTTCATTGAGATTTCCCTCAAAAATCTTCCCATCATTCAACGTCTGAAATTGGAAATCCTCACCCCTTGCAATAAAATCAAAAATAGGTCTCGCAAATACAGGACCAAATCCCCTGATCCTGAGATCCCTTGGTTTAGAATATACCACCTCTCCATCAAAGGACCTGAGCGGAACCGGAGGGATACTGTCTACCTCGATACTTACCAGGGCCTTTATTGTATTGATCTCTTCGTATCTTGAATCAAGGAGCTTTAAGAGTTCTTCTATTGAGGCATCCTTCTTCTCTCCGCCTCCATTACCAGAATTTACAGACCATACGCCCTTCGTGGCCGAGGCGCACCCGGATGCAATAACAAGCAATAACAGGGCCGCCTGCCATCTTAATATATAATAGGCGTTCCGTGTCAAACCAGGAGCACCTCCAGCGCCTCATTTATATGGCCAACCCCCAGGATCTGCATTGTACCGTTACCATTTAAGCCTTTTGTATTGTTTTCAGGCAAAAGACATCTTTTAAATCCCATCTTAGATGCCTCTTTCACCCTTATACCTGCCTGCGTTATAGCCCTTATCTCCCCGCCTAGTCCTACCTCTCCGAATACAAGGGTCTTTTCATTGATCGGTTTCTCCTTAAAGCTTGAGGCAACTGCTGAAACTATTCCGAGATCAGCCGCAGGTTCATCAATCATCATCCCGCCTACAACATTTACAAAAATATCCTGTCCCTGTAAATGCAAGCCTCCCCTCTTTTCCAGGATAGCAAGGAGGAGGGACACCCTGTTTGGATCTACACCAATTGACATCCTCCTTGCTATCCCAAAAGGAGTTGGGCTTACAAGTGCCTGCAACTCGACAAGTATAGGCCTTGTGCCTTCCAGACTTGAGACAACAACAGAACCTGCAATATCAGACGGTCTCTCTGCCAGAAACATCTCAGAGGGATTCTGCACTTCTTCAAGCCCGGAATCCCTCATCTCAAACACCCCTATCTCGTTTGTTGAACCGAACCTGTTCTTGATAGTCCTTAGTATCCTGTAAGGATGGCTCTTGTCTCCTTCAAAGTATAAAACCGTATCAACGATATGTTCCAATGCCTTAGGCCCGGCAAATGATCCATCCTTGGTAACATGACCAATTATAAATATGGATACATTGGCCCTCTTTGCATAGAACATAAGCCTTGTGGCTATTTCACGGATCTGGCTGATGCTTCCCGGCACAGACTGAACCCCCTCCGAAAAGATGGTCTGGATAGAGTCCACAACAGCAACATCAGGGGATAGTCCTTCAAGAGAGCTAAGCACCCTTTCAAGTGAGGTCTCTGCCAGGAGATAGATATCATCCGATACCCCTATCCTCTCACCCCGCATCTTGATCTGCCTCTGCGATTCCTCACCCGAGATATATAGCACCTTCTTCCCTCTTCTCGATATCCTGTCTAAGACCTGCAAAAGGAGTGTAGACTTTCCGATACCCGGATCACCTCCGATCAAAACGAGGCCTCCCCTGACTACTCCTCCCCCAAGGATCCGGTCGAACTCATTGATTCCGGATAAGATCCTCCCCTCTTCAGTCCCGCATACATCCTTAACCTTCCTTGGTCCTTCACCTTCCGTGGACAAATGCTGCCATCTTCCGTCAATATTTCTTTCTTCCAGGAAGCTGTTCCACTCTCCGCATTCCGGACATCTTCCCATCCATTTCGGTGATTGGTAACCACAAGATTGGCAGGAAAAGGAGGGCCTTTGATTACTCATGGAATTATAATAATAGATACCGACAAAAAAATCAATGCATTCCTATGCTTATCAGAGAGGCCGGAAAAAATCTGCTTTACATTTAAAACGCTATTAATTATACTTAGTTCAAATCATTATTTCCAGGAAAGGGAATTATCATTATGGGGCGATCAGTATCCATTATCATTGGTATTCTCATTTTCTTTATCGGCTGCACAGCAACCTCACCATACCTTGAACCATTAAGGGAAGAAAAGGTCCCCGAAGGAAAGGAGTATATAACTGTCTATGCAAGACCTATATATACAATGGGATGGTTTTCAGAAGATAAAAAAAGATACGGGATTGATTTGTCCTCATATTTTACTGCCTTTGATATCAAAATTGTCAATAAGACCAATAGGACCGTGAACTTTGATAAAAGCAAGGCAGGGCTTATTGATAGCACGGGTGCTACGTATGCCCCTTTGAGCGAAGGCGAGGGTGTGGAGTATTATAAGTCAGGTGGCTTAGGTTCCGATGATGCTATCGTTGTACTTCCCAAATCAAGGAAGATCGCAGAAGAAGATACAGAGAGGATTAAAAAGATAATCTTCCCTGACATGGTGAATATCGGGAAGGGTGGAGAGAAAAGCGGTATCATCTTATTTAAGAAGCTGAAGGAGGAGAGCTGCAAAGGAATTACGCTCAAGATAAGAGGAATAACCACAGAGGGGTCAGAGGGAGAAAAGGAATTCGAGTTTAGGTTTGTATGTCCGGATAAATAACGCAGGAGGTGCACTATGACACGGGTATATCTCAGGATAAATACGGATATTGGCAAAGAAAGGGAAGTTAGAGACGAACTCAAGAAGATAAAGGGAGTAAAGAATGCCGATATGGTGACAGGCAGATATGACATCATTGCAATAGTAGAAGGTGAGACCTATGAGAATACTTTTAAGACTGTACTTGAAAAAATACGGGAGATAAAGGGGATTATAAAGACAGAAACAGACCTTGTAATTGAATAAGGTCTGCATCTGATGAGGTTATAAGTTGAGTCAGTTATTAGAAACCTCAACAATTTGGGGAATGACCTTAAAAAAGAGACTATCCTGCGAATTCCTGTTGGCAAGGATAGTGCGGTCTATAATAGAACCACAATTGGCACATTTCCAGCCATAAAAGACAATAGAATAGTCAAGGAATCTCTCTATGTACATAAAGCCGTTGCATTTAGGGCATTTCATTTTCCATCACCTCCTGTTCATACACATATGCAATAGACATGCCTAAATATAACTACTTGAGTTATTTATGTTTTTATCGCACTTCGTTTTCTTTTTGGAAGCATATGCCATTTTTCTGTTATCCAATTAGGTATTCTGCTACATAGAAGATGGAGATGGAGAGTAGATACCCACTGGCAAACTCATGGCACTTTTACAATATATAATCTATCCAGCGAGCAAGGCGAGCGTTGAGGGGGAGGCTCCATCCGGCTTTGCCGGTGGAGGGGGCGACGCAATCCCCTTTAAATAAATGAAAAATAGACAAGAGAGGGGAATCAAAAATTGGCCGCCTGGTGAGAGGCCCAGGGAAAAACTGATAGGGAGGGGGCATGAGTCCCTCTCCGATGGGGAGCTTCTGGCAATTATTCTGAGGACAGGAAAGAGGAGGGAAAGCGCAGTAGAGCTTGCAAGGGGGCTTTTAAGCAAGTTTCATGGGTTGCGCGGCCTTATCAATCTAAGTATTGCCGAGCTATGTTCGATCGAGGGGATAGGCCCTGCAAAGGCTGCCCAGATAAAGGCATCGCTTGAACTTGGAAGGAGGGTTCTGTCGGAACCCCTTTCAAATGAAATTAAGGTCCTATCAGGCAGGGCAATCTATTCCCATTACTATCCGTATCTTAAAAATCTTAAAAAGGAGGTCTTCAAGGTAATACTTCTGGACGGGAAGAATAAGATCATCAGGGACATAACAGTCTCTGAGGGAGGACTAAACCTCAATATTGTACATCCCAGAGAGGTGTTTAATCCTGCTATTCGGGATTCAGCCCTCTCTATCATTGCCTTGCACAACCATCCGAGCGGCGACCCTACCCCCAGTCCCGAGGATATAGAACTAACGAAAAGACTGGTCTCTGCAGGGAATATACTCGGGATAAAACTCCTCGATCATATTATAGTAGGGGATGGCAAATTTGTAAGCCTTCTGGATAAGGGCGTGATCTAGTCTTTATCCTACCTGTACTGAATGAAGCCCTTGTGGTTTTTGAGCTTAGGTATGTATTTCATCGGTATCTTTTCCACCTTGTAATCCCTTAGACTGAGCACAAGTACTGACAGGGCTGTCGCCTCATCATCTGAAAGCCCCCAGTTTGGCATAATGGTGGGGGGGAGACTTTGGGCAGGATTGCCCGGCATAATCTTCTGTGGATCCTTAAAGTGCTCCCACTCCCAGTTCCTCTTCGAGTGCTCTCCCTTGAGATACTTAAATGTAAATTCATGAAGGAGCATAAAGGCCAGCTCTTTTTTAGTCCCAAAGCCTGAGATATCAGGCGCCATAGTACCCGCTGTCCCAAACTGATTGATTGTGTGGCATGCGCCGCAGCCAAGCTCCTTTACGAGCCTCTTCCCCTCCATGATCTTTGGGGTCTCCGGAAAATCTGCCTCTTCTGCAAAGAGTTCCATGTGGCACCTGGTACAGGATGTCTCAACATATACACCGGTAAGAAGAGGTTCATTCAGGTGTTCAACGTGACCATGGGTAGCCTCAACCGAAACAGCCTGCCCATCCCCATCATGACATATAGTACAACCAAATTTTTCAAAGGGATGCTTACTGATAAATCCTGAGAGCATCGGGTGGGTCTTATATGGCTGAGGTGCATCTTGAAAATTCGGTTTATCGATCCCGAGATGACAGGTTGTACACCTGTCTATCCTGCTTAACTCCTGATTCCAGACCTGTTTCACCCTGATCGGTGTATTCAACCGCTTCTTATCACCGGTCTTATCCGCCAATAACTTGTAGTATTCCTTCTGGTATTTCTTCCATTCGGGAAATTCATTCTGAATAAAGGCAAGTCCCAGCAATCCGACTATTACAAGAGCTAACAGGGCAAAGATAGCATGCTTTATTCCTATACTGGAATCAAGGTTATAGTTCATCTCTTCTACTCACGCCTCGTAATTAATAATATTGATAATAGGACTGAATATTCCCGCCCAATACCTATTTCTTGTCGAATTTGTTAAAGTTCCTCTCGAGCCATATTGGAATGCTCAATATAATACCCATTATAATCGCTGTGCCAACGACCAAAAAAAGACCTATAGCAAATCTCTGCATGAAAACCCCCTATATCTTAAACCAAGGTGTTACCATCACATATTTAATATTCATGATAAGCCTCAAAAAGATTTTCAATGGTACCCCCATCATCGAAAGAAAGAGGAACATGACCAGATTATATCTGACAAATCCAAGACTTTTATAAAATTTCCTGAAGAGGATAAATGGAATAGTAAATCCAATGGCATAATACCCTGCACATAAAAGGTACGTGGCCATCCTTGATACCTGTTCGCCTATGCCAAGTATATTCTGCAATATAAGTTCAAGGTCGATCAGGGTCACCGCTGACGGGGGTTTATGCTCTTTCCAGTCATCCCAGGGCCAATACCACTGCCAGTCCAAACCCCTTAACCACACACCAACTACTATAAGAATCCACCATAGGGCTAATCCAAAGGCAAATGTTAACACAGCAAATTTTCTTTCAGAGAAAGAATAATATCCGGAGCCTTTCGGGTTGATATCTATAAAGGGTATTACTACAAGTCCTATAATTATAAAGGTTGGGAGCACCACCCCTGCCAGCCATGGGTCAAAAAATACCAGAAGCTCCTGCAGCCCGAGAAAGTACCATGGCGCCTTCATCGGATTCGGTGTTGTGTCGGACCCTGCAAGTTCCTCAAGGGGGGCATGCGAATAGAGAGAGAGGAGCAATAGGCCTATTGTGACAATCATAAGCGAGATAAGTTCTATATATACAAGATTTGGCCAGCAGAATGCCGTATCCTCCGGCTCCTTCTCTATATGGCTTGATGTCCCCTTGACAAGTTCCATTAATCCATATGTCTTTTTCCTGTCCTTCGGAAAGATCTCAAAGGCTGCTGTTTGTTCTTTTTCTGCCATCTTCATCTTCTCCTAATACCAAATTAAACTATAAGGGTCCGGAAAACCCATCCTTTCTGATCCTCCAGAAATGAATTGTCATAAATATCGCTGCAACCAATGGCAGAGCGATGCAGTGTATTACATAGAACCTTAGCAGGGCGCTTTGACCCACTATTGTGCCCCCAAGGAGCATGAACCTGATATCATTTGCAGGTGTTATACCGAGCTCCTTTGCAAAGGGGCCGGCAACACCAATTAATGGTGTGGCCTCAGCCATTTTTGAGCCGACTGTTATAGCCCACAGGGCCAACTGGTCCCACGGAAGGAGGTAGCCTGTCCAGCTAAGAACAAGGGTCATAACGAGAAGGAGAACCCCGACCACCCAATTGAATTCCCTCGGTGGTTTATATGAACCGGTCAGAAAGACCCTCATCATATGGAGCCAGACGAAGAATACCATGGCATGTGCTGCCCACCTATGCATGTCGCGCGTAAGGTTCCCGAAAAAAATAACAGTCTGAAGATCCTTGATATCATTGTAAGCCCGCCTCGTATCCGGTACGTAATAAAACATTAGGAACAGGCCTGTAAAGGCAAGCACAAGGAAAAAGAAGAAGGTGAGCCCGCCGGCACACCAGGCAAACCGGACCTTTAGTGCACCTTTTCTCACCTTGACAGGGTGGAGATGGAGGAAGACATTGGTAAATACCACAAGGGAGCGGTTGACATCCGTGTCAGGAAAACCATGGCGGAATATAGCCTTCCAGATCTGACTCTCCGTAACCAACTCAGTTAATGTATCAAGTAAACTCTTTTTCATAATCCCTCTCCAAGATTATATTTGAACGCATGTCGATTTATACAGGAATGAAATATGGTTCAACCTCCCTGCCTGCCTCTTCAACAAAGAGACCTTCTTTAGTACCCTTGGGGTCCGGGTCCTGTCTTGTTCCGGTATCTACTATGATCTGTTTATCAATGGGATCTAGGGAGACTGCAGCCCTCCAGAGCGTCCTCGGCGCGGGTCCGCCCCTTACATTGCCAAAGATATCATATATGCTCCCGTGGCAGGGGCACCGGAACCTCTCCTGGTCTGCAAACCAGTTTGGCGTACATCCCAGATGACGGCAAATCGCAACAAGCACATATAATCCCTTTTCATTCCTCGCAACCCATATCTGCCTCTCCTTAACAAGCCTCGTATCAACACCCATCCCAAACTCATCTAACGTACCTATCTTAAAGACCGTGGGCGGTTCATACAAGACATTAGGCACCATAAATCTATATCCGCCGTAGAGGGAACCTGCAAACGTAGCCATCATCGAGGCCCACCCCAATTGGGAGGCCCTGGAAAGAAATCCTCGCCTGGTAATACCGGGTCCCGTCTTTTCATTGTGGGGTTTATTGTTGATATTCATACAATTACCACCTCCTCTTTATATTCAAAGCGCTCCATGCTGACCGCCTTTGTTGGACATCTCTTTGCACAAAGGCCGCACTTTAAGCACCTATCCTCATCCTTTATCATAGCTGTCCCTTTACTGAAATGCCGGGCCCTCTCTGCCTCATTCATATCAGAGAGTGAATAACCATATCTCTTCTCGAATAGCTTAGATAGATTCTCGTCGCCCGTTATCTCTGCTATAGGTACCATCTTAAGGCAATATTCAGGGCAGACATCAACACACCCTCCGCAGAGTATGCAGAGATCTCCGTTAAAAACAGTATTTATATGACATCTGAGGCATCTCTCGGCCTGTTTTTTTGCCTCCTCCTCTGTGTAATGACCCTCAACTGTTTTATTATTCAACCTCCTGGACTCAGGTGGTATAAGTGGAGGGTTATATCTTTCCAGGTGGTTGTGATCCTCATAAAGCCTGAAATGATCTACTTTATTCATTATACCAGACTTCTGGGCAGAGTATCTTCTTCCGCTAAGCATGCAATCTATTGTTCTAGCAGCCTTCTGTCCTGATGCTATCGCCTGGATAAATATACCTGGCCCATGGGCCACATCTCCGACTGCAAAGACGGCAGGGACACCCGTTGACATGGTCTTTTCATCCACCGAGATTACCCCACTCCTGTTAACCTTAAATCCCTTTCCTTCGGGAAGCAATGAGGAGTCAGACATCTGGCCGATGGCTACAATTACGGTGTCTCCCTCCAATACCCATTCTGTCCCTTCATAATAAACCGGATTAAATCTCCCCTGGCCATCAAAGACAGATTTTACCTTTATGCACTCCAGGCCAACAACCTTACCGTCCCTTCCGACAACCCTTCTGGGGCCATTCGAGGGATGGAAGATTATCCCCTCATCTAGTCCATCTTCGATCTCGGCTTTATCTGCCGGCATCTTATCCAGAGACTCAACAGCCACTACATGCACCTCCTTGTCGCCGAGCCTCGCCGCAACACGGGCAACATCCATGGCCACATTGCCGCCACCAATGACAATAACCTTCTTGCCTATTCCTGTATGCTCATGAAAGCTTGCTTTCTTTAGGAAGGGGATACCCTGATGTACACCCTCCAGGTCCATCCCATCAATTGGAAGGGGTCTGCTAAGCCAGGCGCCTATGGCAACTATCACGGCCTTGTACTCCTTCTGAATATCCTCAAAGGAGATATCTTTCCCCACCTTTACGTTGGTAACAACCTCAATGCCAAGGCCCAATATTGCGTCAATCTCCGCCCTGATTATATCACGGGGAAGCCTGTATTCAGGGACAAGGTAAAACATCCCGCCGATCACAGGGAGCGCCTCAAATATTGTCACGCGGTATCCAAGCCTGGCAAGATCATGCGCCGCTGCAAGTCCTGCTGCACCGCTGCCAATTATCGCTACTTTTTCGCCAATATTATACCCGTTAGGTACGCCAGCTGCCTTCGAATATTTTAGAGTAGATCTAGGGTCGCTAACCGCCTCAACACCATGCTGCGCTGTTACAAACTTCTTTAAGGCCCGTATGGCAACAGGCCCGTCTATGGCCCCGCGGGTACATAATGCCTCGCAGGGCGCATTGCAGACCCAGCCGCATACAGAGGCCAGCGGATTAGGCCCCCTTGCTATCATATAGGCCCGCTCGTAGTCACCAGCGGCAATTGCCTGCACATATCCTCCGGAATCAGTCCCGACAGGACACTTGCTTCTGCACTTTACAAGGGATGAGTAATATTCAAGATCAGGGATATTTACTTTGTATTTGTTATTACCTTCGCCCATACTATACCTCCTATTTAATTCTCTTCGTTCCTTTCTTTCCCCTTAGGCCTGGCACGCCCTTTTTTTCTTTCCCTGATCTTTTCTTATACATCCCTATATATATTAGCATCCCTGCAAGCAAGATAATCCCGGTACCGTAATAGATCCATTCCTTTTTCTTCTCATCCTGTTCAGCACCGAAATCAACCTTGGTCCTTCTCTCAGTAAATTTGTCTTGTGGATCAAAGGAGGCCTTTATCCTCTTCTCTTCCTCATGCGCGCTTACTACAATCTCATCGCCAAGGCTCTCATTATGCAGATGTAAGGTTACCTCGTATGACCCGTCCTTCCCCGTAAAGGCAGTTAAACCATCTCCAAGTCTTGTATCTGTAACAATAACCCGCACATCTTGAACAGGTCTTCCACTCCCATCCCGTACCGAACCAAAGATCGTATATCTATGATCCACCTCATGTGTCGCAAAAAGGATACCACCCCAAACAAATATAGTTACTAGAAGGGCTAATAGAGCAGATGCCCCCTTTCTCAAACTTCCCATATCCGCTGTCATTAAATAATGTGCTCGATCCCTCTTGCTCTTTAGAAATTGAGAAAAAAATTGCCGAAGAATACCTCTCCGGCAATATTATTTACAATGCGTTAATAATTTAACATATCTTAAACTTTATTGTCAATTTAAATCTGCCCTGATTGTAACAACTCCTTCTCCCTTGGCAGAAGAATCTCCTCAGCAGGATGGGCTTCTTTCGGACCCGCCTTTAAGGTGCCGAGGTAGAGTGTAATTGCCAAGGCATCCTCATCGCTAAGCCCGAAGTTTGGCATCTTTGTATTCCTTAAAAATGCCTGCGGATTCTTCGCCCACCTGAATATATACTCCGGCTGGAGCCTGAAACCTGACCGATCAAGGAATGGACCGACCGTGCCGCCTTCGCCCCCAACCCTGTGACATGCGATACATCCAATCTTTTCCTTAAAAAGCTGCTCTCCCTTAGCTATAATGGCACCCTTGTCCTTATCCGTCACTTTCTCTGCAAGGGTCTTGTAATAGCCTCTGGCTACTGGAGGCAGTTTCGGCCTTTCATGTTTTTCAGGTTCGGCCGGAATAGTCACCTTGGGGGCACTATTGGCATGGAGTGTCCGCATATATCCTACGAGTGCCCAAATCTCGGCCTCAGATAAGGTATTTCCAAATACAGGCATTAATGGCGCCTTACCTACTGCCTTTCCACCTTTGCTTACGGCTTTGAATAGATCCTCATTGCTTTTATCCTTCATATATTTTTCTTCACTATCCGTATGATCCCTTGGTGATGGATCCAGGTTTTTGGCATTATATCCTTGTCCATTTCCCTTCTCTCCGTGGCAGTGTGAGCAGTAATAAAAGTATAGGGCCTTTGCATTAATCCCCGCCGCGCCCCCTTCTGCTTTACCGCTGCAACCGGCTGCAAGGAGCAAAACATACAAACATGCTATATTTACAACAAGAAATCTCTTCATAGGGTACTCCTTATTTTCGCATATATAATCTTTATGATGATCTACCCTTTCTAACATTCCTGACTACTATAAATTCAATCCCTGCAACTACTACTACGGCTATAAGGCTATATATGTAAATCGATGTATCTACCGGCGCCTCTGCCTTGAAGGTATAGTAGGATGTTACCGCCTTCTGGCCTAGCTTCTCCTGATGTCCGCCATCCCAGACCGCAAAGGCAATGTCCCTGAACTCGCCCAATTTTAACTGTGCGTCATCCGGGTCATTGGTCTTAAGCGGCCTTGAAAATATAACCTTATAAACGCCGTTGCTCCAAAAGCCCTTTGCTGTCAAATCATTTGTTTTCTGGGGCGCTACTGTTCCAAAACCTGCTGCCTTCATCTGAACACCCTGGTTACCCTCCCCTTTCCAGACCCAAATATCCAGGAACCCGCTCGGGACCTGCATCATCTCCTGGGCCATACAGAAATGCGATTTCTTATCGCCAACCATAAATTCCAATGCCGCCTGATCAGTAGGTTCCTGGGTGGGGTCCTTGTATTCGAGCATAAAGGCCATATCCTGTCCATTGTTAAGTGATCTTACTGTGAGTTCCTTTGCTGTCACAGAAAATATCCTCGGGTCCCAGTTTACTTGAGCGCTCATTGGAAAGGTTGATACAGATGCCTTCCCCCAGAGTGGAGAATTCGGGTCATTAGTTGGAAGCGCATCGCTTACCCTCTTTGAAAGCACAATAAACTGCGCTGCTGCCTCTTTATCATACAAAGAGGACATAACAGTCATGGCAAGCAGTGTAAAAATTATTAATCTCAATATTGCTGATCTCCTCATATACACCTCTCCTCTATAAACAGATGTTTACTCCCATGTCCTCGGTTTGTGATTGGAACCTTTATATTCCCACATAGTTATCTTCCAGATCAGATCATCTGATAACCTTGTCTCCCACCTGGGCATAACTGATTTCCAGGGCATAGACTCGATGGGTAGACCGGGCCCTCCCTTCTTTACCCTCCAGAAGACAAAACCGTTCTGCAACTGGACTATTGTATCAGAGGACATGAAGTTGGCCGGCCTTGGATTAAAACCATTGGCCTCCGGACCATTGCCATCTAATTTAGGACCATGGCATGGGGAACACATTGCCATAAAGAGCCCCTTCCCTGTTAATACATCATTATCCTTCCAATGATCATAGTCACCAAAGGGATTATTTGTGCCAACAAATTCGATTGGAGGCGCAGGGTGCATCACCCTCTGCTCTAATGGCGCCTCAGAACTGGGCGTAACAACGCCTAAAACATATTTCCCTGCTGCCAGCGGGATAATTATAAGAACGATCCACCTGGCTGCTGTCTTGGCGATACTCTCACCCTCTCCACGACCAAGGAAACTTGCTATCGGACCAAAGAACCGCTCACTTGTATCTTTAAAGATGGTCTGATAGAGAAATGTCACTGCTGTGCACAAGGCCATATACATGAATATAAGACTTGACGGAAGTGGTGCAGTAAGCTTGGGAATTATAAACTTTAAAAATACATACCAGCATGCCGGTATAATTAGAAGTATTAAGAGTGGTGGTATCCCCCCCTTACCTCCTGTTTCCTTATTCATCTCTTTCTCCTTTTTATATTTCATGATTAGCCTAAATTCCCTAATCTAATATTCCAAGCCATTATGTCTTACTTGGAGCTGCTGCCGGTGCAGCCGGCGCCGGTTTAAAGGACAAAAGATATGAGAGCAGGTCATTCAGGTCCTTAATGCTAAGCCTCTGATCAAAGTCCTTATGTTGAGATTTGGCCTCACCCTCTTTTTTGGGCGGCTCAAGCAGACGTGCCTTTAAGGCAGGCTCATCAAACTTTCCGATAACCGGAAGGATGTCCGATCCCTTCCCCTTTACCTGATCGCCTATCATGTGGCACTTAACGCAGTCGAGTTTTCCAAAGACCTTCTTTCCATTGACAAGATCGCCTGTAGCTGCTACCGCTACCTTGGGCGGTGCGATCTCTGATACATCCACCGTAACCTCGCCTCCCTGGCTCTGGATAAAGGAAAAGACCGCCAGGATCTCCTTTTCATTTAGATCAACCGGAGGCTTATTGATCTGCGGCATCTGCGCAGGAAACCTCTTTGCAGGACCCGAGTCCTGCTCATAATCCATATAGATCCAGGCAGAGGGCTTTGTGTAAGACTCATACTCAAATTCCCTTGTAAGCTTTCCGCCTATACCTGTAAGATCAGGACACCTGCTTTTAACACCGCCTCCAAGGGTATGACATAATGCGCACTGTCCTTTTGAGAAAAATAGATTCTGGCCAATCTGAACAAGGTCATTCTTCGTCTTGATCAACGCGGGGTCAAATTTGATCTCCTCCGGAGGCATAGACCTCTGGGAAGGGATATTAAAGGCTATATATACAAATACGGATAACATAGTCAAAACAAACAGCATTACTTTTAGAAACGTCATCTCTATCCTCCTTAGTGTTGTGCCGTGGCTGGTTTGCCTGTTGCCGGTACGGTCTTTTCATCATGTCCAGCCTTCTTTGACAGGCCTGAGAGCCAGAATATGAAGGCCACTATCA
>CAYZUL010000026.1:0-32101 GCA_964481895.1 uncultured Nitrospirota bacterium
GCTAAGCGGACATTTCACTTGCTACAAGAGGCGGACATTTCATATGCTACCGACAGTTTGGGCAGGAATTATTGACTTTAGAATGTAATTAAGCTATATCTAGGATAAATTACAATTTCCAAATCCTTCTGGGCTTCCTAAAATGCGTAAAAATCATTGCGAGGCAAAGCCAAGGCAATCCATGAAGGGATATCTGATGATCCTTAATCCAGAAACAGCGTCAAGCATAGTTTCGCAACGGCCTTCTCCCAGAGGATGTATATCCGCATTTTGGATACCCTTTAAGTCCTTTCAACAATTGGAGCCTTTAAAATCTGTACTTAAGGATAAATGGTCAGCAATTCCTTTGGAGATTTTCTTAATAGTTGGGAGAGAGGATTAACCATTGAGTAGAACTCGAACAATACTGGTTGACCTTCAAAAATTACAGGCAAATAGAGATAATGCATCTATAATGATCCGTTTAATGATGGTATGTAATGATATAGCCTTAGCAAATCAGTGTCTTAAGAAATTTAAAGAAGAACAGTCCAAAATAAGAAAACCTGTTCAAAGAGGCGCACTGATGTATTTTGTTCGATTACAATGCGGTCATCTTAATGAGGGCTTGAAAATTATTCAAGAAATCAAGGATAACAGAAATCTGAGCGAAGGCATTGAACGGTGCTCGCAAGCTGCGAAAGATTCGTTCAAAAGATTGGCTAATTGTTTAAAAAATGGTACTGAAAACAAGAAGTTTGAAAAATATGTTGGAAGGATACGTCATAAAACTATTTTTCATTACGATAAAAAACTAGTTGGGAGAGCACTGTCAGACAGGGCAAGCCGAGAAGAAGCAAAACGGTCTAAGATTACATTAGGTGATGATATTAGTCTTTTTCGTTTTGAGCTATCAGATGATATCGTTGATAGCATCGTTTGCCGGTATATTTGTAATATTCCCAGGAATGCTGATATTCGGAAAGAAATTGATGAAATTATGGTCTGGGCATCAGATATTGGTAAATCATTGCTCGATTTTGGTGGTGAATTTATTTACAAATATATTCAGGAACATGCGGCTATTTAAGAGAAACTTGGGGGCTGCAACTGCATTTAACACCAGAGTTTGCGACGCTCCACTATCCAGATGCGACGTTATGGCCGCTCCATGTGCCTGTCTATTATTGAGATTAAGATTGACCTTAGCAGGTACACGGCGTAAACCTACACCGTTATGCGCAACTGTTTTGGAGATGTGCACGAAATTTTATAGATTGTCGCCCTTTAGAAATGGAACAGAAAAACTATGACTGATAGGAAAAAGGTCTTTATATCGTATGTAAGAAGCAATTCTGACCAAGTTGACCAGATATGTAAAGTATTTCAGGGAAACGACATCGATTATTGGCGTGATCGAGACCAAATAGAGCCTGGGAAATTATGGAAAACAGCAATAAAAACCGCTATCAACAATGGTGCCTATTTCTTAGCTTGCTTTTCAAGAGAATACGCGACAAAAACTGAAACCTATATGAATGAAGAAATTTTGGTTGCAGTCGATATTTTAAGAAAAAAGCATTTTGACAGTGGCTGGTTAATTCCGATTAAATTATCCGACTGCGACTTACCACACCATGATATTGGAGCTGGCAATACCTTGCAGGATATACATTATTTAAATTTGTATGAAGACTGGGAAAAGGGCATTGAGAGGTTAGTTGATATAATCAAACGAGAAGAAAATCCAAAAAGATCAAACACTCCAAATGATTATGTTGAAAATGAATACATTTATCGAGGTCTTAAGAGTTTGATTGAAAGCGGCTCAGGTGCTGGATTTCATAATGCAGATTTAGGTCATCCAGTCAGTAGTGTCCGGTAAAAATTTATAAATGCATGGCCTGAAAGCCTAACCTTGTTGGATAATAATGGTGACCAAACCAATATCCAGCAAGGAGGAAGACCATGCACAATGTAGATACAATATTCTCGGAGTTATTGAAACTTTGTCCGAGATACGAATTTGAAAAAGCGGTTGAGCGCTACCAGGGAGACCGATACGTGAAGGCATTCACCGCCTGGCAACAGTATATCACAATTCTGTATTCACAGATAACCCGGAAGGACAGTCTGCGAGATATAGAGACAGGCTTTCTATCGCATGCTACCCGCTGGTATCATCTGGGATTCACCGGCGTGCGAAGGAGCACATTGTCGGATGCCAACACCAAAAGGGATTACAAGATATTTGAGGATACGTTCTACCGCCTGCTTGCCAGGTGCAGGGATCTGACGCCGAAGCACAGGTTTCGGTTTAAAAATCCCCTGTATACAATCGACTCCACGACGATTGATTTATGTCTGTCTGTGTTCCCTTGGGCAAAGTTCAGAAAGACCAAAGGAGCGATCAAGATGCACTGCCTGTATGACCATTCGGGGGCCATGCCTTGCTTTCTGACGGTGACCGATGGCAAGAAGCACGATGTCCGAGTGGTCAAAGATACTTCACTGCCCCTATTACCGGACAACATCGTTTCCATTGATAAAGCATACATCGATTATAAGTGGCTTTATTCATTGGAAGAACAAGGGGTATGGTTCGTAACCAGGGCCAAGTCCAATATAGATTATGCTGTAACCGGACAGCATCCGGTATCAGGCAAAGGGGTTATAAGCGATGAGACGATCTCCCTTTCCGGGGCTCTCACCAAAGAGAACTACCCCGAGCAACTAAGGCTCATCAGGTATTTCGATGAAGAACGGAAAAAGACATTGACGTTCCTGACCAACAATTTCAAACTTGCCGCTACGACGATTGCCCGGATATACAAATCACGATGGCAGATAGAGCTGTTCTTCAAGTGGATCAAGCAGAACCTAAAGATAAAATCTTTCCTCGGTACCAGCAAAAATGCCGTGATGACCCAGATCTGGATTGCCATGTGTTATTATCTTCTTCTTACATACATAAAATACCAGACGAAATATGGTTATTCCTTACTTCAATTGAGCCGTGTGATTCGGGAAATGCTTTTTGAAAGAAAGAATCTTATCGATATCCTGACGCTTAATCCCAAGTGCCTGCTGGTTGCTCGAAGTGAGTCGCTACAGGGGGCGCTATTTTAACCGGACAGTAATGTCATCCAGTATATATATTAGGTGCTCAAGGCAAAGTTGATCCGAGTTGGGAGCATGCAGACTCGCCAAGAAACAATCTGCTATTCAAAATACTTTCTCAGCGATCAAAGGAATTAAAACAATCTGGCATAGAAGAACTGGGATTTATTTGGTGGTATGATTTCAGTGAATGGAAGGATTTTTGTAAATTTGCAATTGATGTTTATAACAAGCGAAAAGGATATAAGTAAAATAGTTCTAGTTAAGAAATGGGATGGTTCTTTTAAAGCCAGTATGCAAGGGGTGGGTAATAGCGGCACAACGGAAAACACCACACAGAGAACTGGCGTTATGCGCTGACGGACCCGACAGAAAACAAGAGGCTCAAGAGAAATGTGGTGGATAATCGGGCTATTAGCATTCTTTGGTTTCCTGTTCTTTCTATTCCGTTTTCCAAGGGAGACTCTCGGTTGCCTTGGAGTGGTCGTAGGCTTTGCGGCTTTGCTCGGCTACGTCTTGATCTTCAAGCCCGAACAGGACAGAAAGCATCTACAGGAACAAGTTGTCGTGTCGGTTTCTTTTGACCCGAAGGGTTGCTCAACAAACTACCCTTTGTTGATTGATGTCCATAACAGATCCAACAAGACTATTAGAAAAACAAGCTGGGACATAAACGTCTATCAACCAGGCTATAGTTCTGACTTGTCTGGCTATTCCAATGACTACTTTAGCGACAAGATACTACAACCAGGCCAAAGCTGGTCTGCTTGCTATATATTGCCTTCTACCCTAAAGCAAAAAGACCTCGACCCAGGAAAGCTGGAGTACAAAGTATCAGACAAGTGCGTTTCATTTGAATGAAATGCCGTCACGAGCTACATGTTTACAAAGGCTTGGGATCAAACCTTCAAATTTCATTTTAAAAAAAATATTATCCGCAACGACGGCAGATAACAGAGTGCTTGAGGACAAGGCTTTTGAGCCTTGCTATTCTCAACTTTTTTCCTGCCATATAATTTGCGGGCATGGTAAAATTAAATAGCTGGAAGGAGGTGGATTTATGACAGTCATATCTATAAAAGAAAATCTTATCGCCCAAACTGTTTATGAAGATAAACCGAAAAGATGATGAAAGGAGGGATTAATTTGGGATTCTGGGATGATGAACAGTGCGAATATTGCGATGGTCCAATTGTTGAAAAAATAATAGACTTACCACGAAAGGTGGGAAAAAGATATGTATTGATTAAGAATGTCCTGGGCGGTGTTTGTAAAAAGTGCGGGACCAAATACTACTCGGCTAATATCTTAAAAACTATTGAGTCAACTATTTGCGACAGAAGAAAGGCAGAAAACGAAATTCCCATGGCCGTATATTCGCTATGACAATGAAATATGGTATAGTGTTGAAAATATAACTGACAAGAAAAGGAGAAAACATGAAGAACGTACAATATAGAATGATTTTAATGCTAACCCTTGCAGCAAGCCTTATCGCCGTGTCGGTCGGGGCTGCAGATGAAGAGAAGAAGATGCCTTTCCAGGGTGACAGGCCTGGTCATCTCATGGTCTCCCCGCCGGATCTTAAGTGGTCTGATGTTCCATCTATGCCTCCAGGGGCAAAGGTAGTTGTTATTGAAGGAGATCCGAAAAACCCTGCGCCTTTCATATTCCGTCTCAAGCTACCTTCAGACTACAAGATACCTGTTCATGCGCACCCGACAATTGAGCATGTCACTGTCATCTCGGGCATATTCAACCTGGGGATCGGGGATAAGTTTGAGCCTGAGAAGGCCAATGCCTTGAATCCAGGCAGTATTGCAATAATGCCTCCAGGCATGAATATGTTTGCATATACAAAGGAGGAGACGATAATCCAGGTTCATGGGATTGGCCCATGGGGCCTCACCTATCTTAACCCGGAGGATGACCCGAGAAAGAAATAGAGCCGAGGTATCTTCAGTTACTATTGGGAAGACGTCTTTATTGAAAATAAGAAGTGGTGTTCGAAGAAGGTAATCGCCGAACAGGAACTCAGATGTAGAGTCCGCCATTTATATCTATCACCTGACCTGTTATATAATCCCCATCTTCTGACACAAGGTAGGCCACAGCCCCTGCCACTTCAGATGCCTTCCCAAGCCTTCCAAGGGGTATCTGAGCAAGAATTTTATCCATTGCCTCCTTTGCAAGAGACTCCGCCATGTCTGCCTCTGTATATCCTGGCGCTACTGCATTTACAGTTACGCCCTTGCCGGCAAATTCCTTTGCCAGCGCCCTTGTAAGACCTATCATTCCTGCCTTTGAGGCTGCATAGTTCGCCTGACCGCGGTGCCCCATTCTCCCGATAACCGAGGATATATTCACGATCCTGCCATATCCCCTTTCGAGCATACCTTCTATAACCGCCTTGGTACAGAAGAATGCACCATCTAAGTTCACGGATAAGACCTCTTTCCACATATGGGAGGTCATCTTAGCAAAAGATTTATCCCTCACTATCCCCGCATTATTAACAAGTATATCTATCTTGCCAAACTCCTTTATTACTTTATCCCGCATCCTGTTGACCTGCTCAATATCAGTCACGTCTGCCTGACATATGCAGGAGCGCCTGCCCATAGAATCTACCAACTCTGATATCTCCTTTGCGTGCTCCTTTGTATCCATCTGGTCTATCATTGTAGGCAGTCTCTCAAGTTCATCTAACGTGCCCATCTGGTCAATCAGCTTTGCTATCCTCTCCGCGTCCTCTTTCGTATATTTAAAATTAATGGCAACATCCGCGCCCTCTTTTGCTAGACGCAAGGCAATCGCTTCTCCGATTCCGCTTGCGCCTCCTGTAACCAAGGCGACTTTACCTCCTAATCTTTTCCCTTTTCTCATGCTACCTTTTTACCACCATGGCAATCCCCTGGCCCCCTCCAATACAGAGGGTTGCAAGGCCATATGTGCCGTTTCTTCGCACTAGTTCATGCAGGAGGGTTACTAAAATCCTTGTGCCACTTGCCCCAATTGGATGCCCAATTGCTATAGCACCGCCGTTTACGTTAACCCTGTCAGGATTTAAGCCAAGTTCTTTGATAACCGGTATACCCTGCGCTGCAAAGGCTTCATTGAGTTCAATCAGGTCAAGCTTATCGACGGTAATACCAGCACGATCTATAGCTTTTCTGGTTGCGCCTATGGGACCTAGGCCCATTGTTTCAGGAGATACACCGCAAAAACCATAACTTTTAATGGTCGCTAATTGTGACAGGCCTTTTTCCTTTGCCTTTTTTTCAGACATTAAAAGAACGGCAGCGGCGCCGTCATTAACACCTGAGGCATTACCTGCTGTTACAGTTCCCTCTTTTTTAAAGGCGGGTTTTAGTTTTTTAAGGCTATCTTTTGTTGTGCCAAACCTGGGAAACTCATCTGTGTCAAATATTACCGGCCCACCCTTTGCATGGGGAACCTCTATTGGAACTATCTCTTCTTTGAACCTGCCTGCCTTGATTGCGGCTTCAGCCTTATTCTGGCTTCTTACTGCAAACTCATCCTGCTCATCCCGTGTAACACTATATTTCTCTGCTACGTTCTCGGCTGTGATCCCCATATGGTAATTATTAAATACATCCCAGAGCCCGTCATATATCATCAGATCCACAACTTCATCATTGCCCATCTTTGCCCCCCACCTATTTTTTTTCAGGGCATATGGGGTCATTGACATCGTCTCTGCTCCGCCGGCAAGCACTACATCTGCATCGCCAAGCATGATTGCCTGAGCGCCAAGGAGAATGGATTTCAAGCCTGAACCGCATACCTTATTAACAGAAAAAGCAGGCACCTCTTTTGGAATCCCAGCCCATATAGCAGACTGCCTTGCCACATTCTGTCCTTGCCCTGCTGAAAGGACGTTTCCCATGATGACTTCGTCTACTTCACCTGGCTCAACACCTGCCCGTTTTAGGGCATCTTTAAGCACTAGTGATCCAAGTTGGCCTGGGCTAAAATCTTTGAGGCTTCCTCCGAATTTTCCGACCGCGGTCCTTGTTGCCGACACAATAACTACATTATTCAATTTTCTCACCTTTCCTGATTTGTGCTATATTACTAATCCGCCATCCACACAAAGCACTGCCCCATTAACAAACCGCGCCTCATCTGAAGCAAGGTACAGGTATGCATAGGCAACATCCCTGGCTTCGCCCAGCATGCGCAGGGGTGTCTTTTCCTTCATTGTTTCAAGAATCTTATCAGGTACACCTGAGGTCATAGGTGTCTTTATAAATCCAGGCGCTACTGCATTTACCCTGATACCCTTTTTCCCAAGTTCCTTTGCCAGGGTCTTTGTTACGCCAATTACCCCTGCCTTAGTGGCGGCATAATTTACCTGACCGATATTACCATTTATTCCTACAATAGAAGATGTATTGATTATTGCACCGCTCCCCTGGTTGACCATGACTTCAACCAATGCCTGGATACAATTAAAAACCCCCTTAAGGTTGACGTCAATGACCCTCTCCCACTGCTCCTCTGTCATTTTTGATAGGAGGGCATCCTGCGTAATACCCGCATTATTTATCAGCACATCGATCCTGCCATATTTCCCCAGACTATCTTTTACCACCTGTTTTGATTGTTCCCTATTGGTTACATCCAATTTTGCAAAAAATCCATCTCCGCCATTCTTTCTAATCTCTGCCGCTGTTTCTTCTCCGCCTTTTTCATTTACATCGGCCACAACAACCTTAGCACCTTCTTTTGCAAATAGCAGCGCGGCCTCTCTGCCGATGCCGCTTCCACCCCCTGTAATCATTGCAACCTTGTTTTCAAGTCTCAATTAATATGCCCCTTTCTTGCGATTCCTTCTCTTGTTATTAGGTCTTTCCTCTATGACGTGTTCGGATCTCTCTTTCCCATTCAGATCCGGAAGAGACCTCGGCCTTAGCCACTCTGCTATCCTGGGACAGACCTCTTTCTGGGATTTGGAGCCAACGAAGATGCCTATATGTCCAGTAGAAAAAACGAGTGTTTCCTGGTCCTTGCTCGATACAGCATCATTTAGAGGTTTACTTGCCTCGATAGGAACCAGATGGTCAAATTCCGCCATGACATTAAGCAGCGGCATGGATATGTTTTTCAAATTAATCTTCTTTCCATTGAGAGACATCTCATTTTTGATAAGGAGGTTCTTCTGGTAGCAGTCTTTCATGAACTGCCTGAAGGCCTCTCCAGCCTGGTCAGGACTGTCGAATATCCACTTCTCCATCCTTAAAAAGTTCTTTACGTTTTCTTCGTTTTTGACGCAACAATGTAAATCATCAGGGCATCCTGATGAATCAGGATGGCATTCAATCCGCTCAAACAGACCTACGTATTTGTCAATCATAAGCCTGAACGGGTCTGTGAGAAGGAACCCCACGTTAAGAAAATCCCCTGGCACTATCCCGTAGTAATCCACGACCCCGTCCACATCCATGCTCTTTGACCAGATATGGAGAAGACCTTTGTCGGTGTCAAAATTAACAGGGGCCACCAAGGTAATAAGGTTTTTTATCTTTTCAGGGTGCAGCGCACTATACATAACAGAAAAGGCCCCGCCCTGGCATACACCGAGTAGCGTGATCTTATCCAGTCTATACCTCTCCCTGATCTTATCCACGGCATTATTTATATAACCGTTCACGTAGTCGTCAAGCGTGAGGTATCTGTCCGCGCCTGAGGGATATCCCCAGTCAATAATATATACATCAAAACCCTCATTGAGGAGGTTTTTTATCATGCTTTTATCAGGCTGGAGATCCAGGATATAGTAACGGTTCACAAGTGCGTAGACTATGAGTATCGGAACCTTATGTGTTTTTTCTACGGTTGGAAAGTAGTGTATAAGTCGCATCTTATCTTCGCTGTATATTATCTCTGAAGGTGTTGTGCCAACTGAAAAATCAATGGGATTTAAGAATAGTTCTGTCCCTAGTCTGAATCTTCTTAGGTTTTCTATTACATTAACCTCGCTCATTGTATCGTGTTCCTCAAAAAAGGATGTCTCATGTCAATTTGCCTTCATTCGGCTACCTGCGTTGGCTTCGTCGTCGGCTCCTCAACGTACAAACCGTACGCCTGCGTCGCCTCCTCCTCGCCGCCTTGGTATCCTGTTGAATGCGAATTGGTATTATTTTTTCTCGGATAATTCTTTTATCTTGCCGGTCAATTCTTTTACGCTTTTCTTGAGTAAATATATCTCTTTGTTTATCTCATCTATTTCGGTTCTTGTAGGGAGATTCATCGGTTTCAGGCAGTTTTCTTCAAGCATATCACGATTGTATTTTTGGAACTCCATCAAGTGTGACGTGAATCTTCCAATGTCAGAGGCAAAGTGCCCTGTTTTAAAGAAGTCCTTGAAGGTCTCGCTGAACGTCTCTATCCAAAGCCTGTAAAAGTCCTTGTATTTTTCCGGAGTGATCTCCCCGCCTAATTCAGCGGATGCCTTTTCATGCATTTTTCGCATGGCCTCCATGAGTACGCCAAGGAGGTTGCTATTGGAATCTGTCCATGCCGCTTGAAGGTTAACAAGGTTTGAGGCACCCTTCATCAGTCTTTCAGACTTCTCTCGTGCCGGACCCATGGCAGGCATCTCTACCAGCCTGCCAAAGGTAGCTTCGTAGGTCTTTAGCCAGAGGTCAATGACTTCCTGCGTAGATTCAAGAGTAGATTTTTCCATGTTTAACCCCTCTGTTGCGACAACATCCTATTTCGCCCACATCTTTAACATATTGGTGTAGGTGTCTCCATATATCTTAGACATGATCTTTACAGGATCCATCATCTCTTTCATCATGCCTACCGCGGGCATATTCTCAAAGAAAGAACTAAATGCCTTCTCATACATCTTTACCCAGAGGGTATAAAATTCTTTTAATGCCTCCGGATCAGTGGCCTGCTTTGACAGCCCCTTCGCCTTTTCAGACATTTTTTCAAGTACCTCAACCCAGGACTTGTATGTGCTCAGATAGGCATCGGTGTTCTGCCCAAAGGCCGCAAAAACATCCTCTGAGGGCTGCATAAAATGCGCATACTTACCGTAGGCCTCCTGGTATGTCGCCATCCATATATCATAAAATCCCTTGTAGGCTTCAGGGGTGCCGTTTCCACGTGAGATTTCTGACATTTTCCCGGAGAGCTTCATCATATTTTCAATCCAGGGCCCATATAGCTTGGAATACAAATCCTTCCACAGTTTCGACATCTGCACAAAGCTCCCTACGTAGATATTCGGTATACCTGTATATTTTTCAAATACCTCTTTTGTGCTTTCCGTCGCAGGCATGGAAAGAAGTTCGTCGAATATTTTTCCATACGACCTTATCCACATATCATAACACTCTGTATATTTTAAAGGGTCAGGCTCTCCCTTGAGGATTTCTCTTGTCTTCTGGGAATTCTCCTCTAGCCTGGCAATCCACGACTTATAAACCTTATTCGATTCCTCTGCGCTTGCCAGGAGTTTCTCAAGTGTCTCTTTATTGGATTTGAGCGTTGGGACTGGGTAGAATTTACCAAAGGTATTCTGGTATGTTTTCTGCCATTCATCATAGAACTCCTTATATCTTCCGGGTGCGGCCTTTCCTGGAAGTTCAACCGCCTTTTCAAACATCTCTGTTGTGGATTCCATCCATGGCTTATAGTGCTTTAAATAAGAGTCCTCCCACAATTTTGAAACGGTAGTATAGCTCTCGGCCCATATACCGTAAATATCTTTCGCCTTTCCATTCTCTTCTCTTTTTGCTCCAGTTGAGGTATTGCCCATTGAAGTATTACCCATTTTTTTATCTTTCCTTTCTTCAGTTTTTTTAATCACGCTAATTCTCCTATATTTATTTATTCTGTTGCTTTGGTTACAATACCAGGAAACACTAAACCTTCTGCACTATACGTTGCAGATTAAAGATAGGGATTATTCGCTCCAACTTCGATAATCTGTCGAATGAGGCTCTTGATAATGTCTCTCTGCTATCCTTAAAGACTAATTCCCAAGTGGTCTTTCATGATGTCTTGTTTTTCATGATGTCTTGTGATTGATAGGTTTTACTTCGGTGGAAAACCTAATGCAGCCAGGAACTACTTCCAAATCGTTTCTTTGTCTCCTCCTTTCATCCTGTAAGATTTCTTCAAATCATCCATCAATGATCCACTCTTATTTAGAAGTCTTTATATTATAATCAATATTTTTGATATGTCAAGACATTTATGAAGAAATTTTATGTTATAAGCCGTTAGAGGACAAAAATAGGGGACAAAGTGGACAAAGTAATGGACAAAATAGGAACAACAGCAGCCATTAAATTCAAAGTAGGAAAATTCTTCTTGAACTTGTATTCGGCCGGCCATATAATAGTGGCATTTAATTAGTTTTCTAATAACCCCATTACCATGGAGGAGATGTGTCCAAGAATGAAGATAAGATCCTTCTAAAACACGAAGTAAAGAACATTGATGATTATCTTGCTGTTGGTGGGTTCAAGGCCTTAAAAAGGGCCATTTCTATGACTCCTGATGCTATTATCCAGGAGGTGAAGAAGTCAGGCCTGAGGGGAAGAGGAGGCGCCGGGTTTCCGACAGGCGCAAAATGGGACAGCCTCTATAAATATCCTTCAAAAAAGAAGTATCTCTGCTGCAACGCGGCGGAAGGCGAACCGGGAACATTCAAAGATAGATATATAATCAAGAAGAATCCCTATCAGGTGATCGAGGGGATGGCAATTGGCGCTTATGCTATCAGTGCTGCCCGCTCCTATATAGGCATCAAGGTCATTTTTGAGGAAGAGATAAGGAGACTGGCCGACGCTTTAAAGGAATGCGAGGAGAGGGGTTTTATCGGGAAAAACGTGTTTGGAGGCGCCCTGGATATCCCGATTGATATCAAACTCGGACCGGATAACTATCTCTTTGGAGAAGAGACAGCATTTATGAGGGTGCTTGAAGGCGGACCGTGCATGCCGAGGATAAAACCAAGTTTTATTTTAGGCCTTGGCAATGGCCTGAAGATGGAGCGTGAGGATAATGCATATGTTGACGGCATACCTACCCTTGTGAACAACCTTGAGACGTATGCCAATATTCCACATATAATTAATAATGGTGCAGAGTGGTTCAAATCTTTTGGTACGGAAAAGAGCCCAGGGACCATGGTCTTTACCTTAAACGGCGACGTAAATAGACCCGGGATGTATGAACTGCCCCTGGGGACAACGCTCTCCAGGCTGATCAATGAAATTGGCGGCGGGCCTGTAAACGGATCGGTCAAAGGTGTGCTTCCTGGGGGACCTTCGAATAAGATACTGGCCGCCAATGAACTGGATGTAGCACTGGATTATGACTCCCTTAAAGCGGCAGGCTCAGGCCTCGGATCAGGGTGTGTAATCGTATATGATGAAACTGCATGCATGGTGAAGGCGGCCCTCACGTTTTCTATCTTCTTTATGAAGGGCTCCTGCGGTCAGTGCACTATGTGCAACTCAGGCACAAAGAGGCTCACAGATCTGCTCACCTTCATTGAGCATGGAAGGGGAGACGAAAAGGATATAACAGAGGTCTGGAGCTGGATACCACAGATGATGAAGAAGGAGGCAGGCCGCTGTTACCTTATAACCGCTGAACCTATTGTTGTCTCCAGCATCATGCAAAAATTCCCCGAGGATTTTATTAAACATATTGAGGAGGGACGATGTCCCTATTCAAGGGAACTCACAAGCTTCAAGATCCTCAGCTTTAATGAGGAGACAAGTGAGTTCTCCCAGGCCATGATATAAAGAGGGATCGCCAGGTTTTATTAAGATCATCTAATTAAGCGGGGCCATAAACTATGCAGACTATAAAAAAAACCACAATTAATATCGGTATTATAGGGGCAGGCAGCGGCGGAACCGAACTGATAAACATCCTGCACAGGTATCCGCCGGTAATCATATCCGTTGTCTCCGATAGAGATAAGGATGCCCCCGGCATCCTCCTTGCCAGGAGACTCAGGATTCCCACAACCACAGATTACAAAAAGATAAAGCAGGGCGACATAGACATACTAATTGATGTCACCGGGGACAGTAATGTGGCTAAGGACATGCTGGAGTTCAGGAGTTCCGGGATAGAGGTGATTGGAGGGGCAAGCGCAAAGTTCATATGGCAATTAATTGAAGAGCAGACGGTAAACAGGGAAGAGATAGAGAGGCTCTTATTTGAATATCAGTCCCTCTATGATATCGCGCTTAAGCTTACATCGAGTGAGGATCTGGACCGTCTGTGCAACATCATAGTGGAATATGCCACCCTCCTTACCAACACACCTGCAGGGAGCCTCGTCATGTTTGACGAGAAGGCAGGCGAAATGTCTCTTGTCGCATCAAAGGGCTTCAGCAAGAGCTTCCAGAAACGGATGAGGTGGAAGCTGCGGCGTACCGGATTGACAAGTAACATCTTAAACCAGACAAATCCGCTTGTAATCTTTGACGTAAACAGCTATCCCAACTTTGATAATCCTGTTATGATAAAGGAGGGTGTAGCTTCCCTTATGGCTGTCCCGCTTATCAGTGAAGGGAAGATCATGGGTATACTTTATGCGGATGATTTTAAACCGAGAAATTTTACCCCAAGAGAGACCTCTATCCTATCGCTGTTATCAAAGATTGCTGCCCTTGTCATAGAGAAGACCAGGCTCTTTGAAAAGGCAAGACTCATGGCCATTACAGACGAGCTGACGGGGCTTTACAATCACAGGCATTTTCTCCAGCAGCTCACCCTTGAGATAGACAGGACAAAGAGATACGAACGTCCTCTTTCATTCCTGATGGTAGATATAGACCACTTTAAACATTACAATGACACCAACGGCCATCTGATGGGAAACGAGCTCCTCAGGGAATTTGGACACATCCTCCAGGATTACTGCAGGTCTGCTGATATTGTAGCAAGGTATGGCGGAGAGGAGTTTGCCATTATAATGCCGGAGACGGATCAGAAGAAGGGGAAAAGTATGGCGGAGAGATTGAGAAAGGTTGTAGAGAGTTATAAATTTGAGGCCAGGGAAAAACAGCCGAATGGAAAGTTAACTATAAGCATTGGGTTTTCATCATATCCCATCAATGCATCCTCGTCATTTGAGCTGATTGAAAAGGCAGACAAGGCCCTCTACAGGGCAAAGGAGGGGGGAAGAAACAGGGTCTGCATCTCAAACGAGAAGCCACGCTAATGTTGCAGGATCGCCCCTCCTATCTCTTTCTTTGAGAGGGGACCCAGGATGGTCACACTAAAACCTGTTGGATCAAATATCTCTTCAGCCAGGATCCTGATCTGGTCTTTTGATACAGACTCTATCTCAGAAATCATATCTTCCAGGGAAAAGAATTGCCCGAAATAGATCTCGTCCTTGGCAAGCTTGTTCATCCTGGTCCCTGTAGACTCCATGCTTAACATCAGATTTCCCTTAAGCTGGTTTTTCGTCTTTCTCATCTCATCGGCCCCTATACCGCCTCTCCTTATACTACTTAACTCCCTTGTTATCAATTTAATAACCTCCTCTGCGGAGTTGACGCCGGTTGCGGCGTAGATGTTAAACTGCCCTGTATCATAATAGAGGGAAAGGTATGAATAAATCGAATAGGCAAGCCCGCGCCTCTCCCTTATCTCATGGAATAACCTCGATGAGAGGCTGCCGCCAACAATGGAATTCAAAAGATACAGGGCATATCTGTCTTTGTGCGGAAGAGGGAGCGCCCTCATGCCCATACAGATGTGAACCTGCTCAAGCTTCTTTCTCTTGATCAGGGTATCGACATCTATCTCCGGGGTTATTCTGATCTTGCCATCAGTGTCTTTCGCGGAATATCTTCCAAAATATCTATCAAGTGTCTTCATAAGATAGACAGGCTCAAAGTTGCCTGCTACGGCAATGACTATATCTTTTGGCTGATAATGTCTTCCGATAAAATCTACTATCTTCCTCCTGTCCATCGACCTTACTGTCTCAACATTCCCCAGAATGGGTCTTCCCAGAGGATTATCCTTTAGCATATTCATTGTATGGAGATCATGTAAATAGTCCTCCGGATCGTCAGCCACCATGTTGATTTCTTCTATAACCACCCGCTTCTCTTTTCCTATCTCCCGCTTGTCAAATGTTGAGTTGTGGAAGATATCAGACAGTAGTTTCGCCGCGTCCAGGAGATCTTCATCGAGGACCTTGAGGTAAAAGCATGTTGCTTCCCTTGAGGTAAAGGCATTTAGTTCCCCTCCAAGGCTGTCCATCTCCTGGGCTATTTCCTTTGCTGATCTCTTCTCTGTCCCTTTGAAAAACATATGCTCTATGAAATGCGAAATCCCATGTTCCTTCAGCTCTTCATCCCTTGATCCTACCTTTACCCACAGGCCCAAAGAGACAGATTTTACATGTGGGATCTGCTCCGCTACAACCGTAATTCCGTTAGAGAGTATCTCCTTCTTAAACATAGTCACCCTTAACCTAATCCTTGCGCGTCTGTTCCTTCGGACTATCCATGGCCTCTTTTCTGCTCAGCCTGATCTTCCCCTGCCTGTCTATCTCCAGCACCTTTACCATGATCTCATCACCTTCTGATACCTCGTCTTCTACGTTATTAACTCTGTGATGTGACAGTTGTGATATATGGACAAGTCCGTCCTTATTGGGAAGGATCTCAACAAATGCACCGAAATCTGTTATCTTCTTAACCTTCCCCAGGTATATCTTTCCAATCTCAGGCTCCTCTATGATCATGTTTATCATATCAATGGCTTGCTTCGCTGCCTCCCCATCAACAGATGCTATGGATATGAGCCCGCTGTCCTCGATATCTATCTTTACCCCGGTCTTTTCTATGATGCCCCTTATGACCTTGCCCCCTGAACCTATAACCTCCCTCACCTTGTCCGGCTTTACCTTCATGGTTATAATCCTGGGCGCGTGTGACGAGAGGGCTGTCCTCGGCTCCTGTATAGCTTCAAGCATCTTGTCCAGGATATAAAACCTTCCTGTCCTCGCCTGCTCCAGCGCCTCTTTCATGATCTCCGTTGTAATCCCTGCAATCTTTATATCCATCTGGAGCGCCGTAACACCCCTCCTGCTTCCAGTGACCTTGAAATCCATGTCGCCTAAATGGTCCTCAAGGCCAAGGATATCTGATAGAATGACAACCCTTTTGTCCTCTCTGATAAGACCCATAGCAATGCCTGCTATCGGTGATTTAATTGGAACGCCCGCATCCATAAGGGCCAGCGTTCCACCGCAAACCGTCGCCATGGATGAGGAACCATTAGACTCAAGTATATCGGAGACTATTCTTAAGGTATAGGGAAACCCCTCCCTTCCGGGAATTACAGGTCTTAGCGCCTTTTCTGCCAGGGCGCCATGGCCTATTTCGCGCCTGCCGGGGCCTCTTAACGGCCGGGCCTCTCCTACGCTGAACGGAGGGAAGTTATAGTGGAGTATAAATGTCTTTTTAGACTCTCCCTCCAGCGCATCTATGCGCTGTTCATCCTCTGATGTCCCAAGTGTAACAGCGGCCAGGCTCTGGGTCTCACCCCTTGTAAAGAGGGCAGATCCGTGCGCCCTCGGCAGTATCCCGATCTCACATGTTATTGACCTTATATCGCCGGGGCCCCTCCCGTCTGCCCTTTTCCTCTTATCAAGTATCATCCTCCTTACCTCATTCTTCTCGAGTTCATGGAAGATGACCTTTAGCTGTCTCACCCTCTTTGGATCATCCGTACCAAGCTTAATGAGAAGATCCCCAAGAATAGCGTCAATCCTCTCCTGTCTGCCTGTCTTATTTGGAATCAGGATGGCTTCCCTCACCTGTTCAAGGGTTACCTTCTTTACTTCTTCTTCAAGGTCCCTGTCTATTTCTCCGGTTGCTACATTCCACCTCTCCTTCCCGGCCATTGCAGCAAGTTTTAGCTGAAGATCTACTATGCCCTTCACCTGGTTGTGGGCAAGGTCGATCGCCTCAAGGAGGATATCCTCCTCTACCTCATTTGCCTCCCCCTCAACCATCATTACGGCATCCTTTGTGCCCGCTACAACCAGATTAATGTCGGTCTTTTCAAGCTGGGCAAGGTCCGGATTGATCAAAAATTTCCCGTCAATCCTCCCTACCCTTACAGCAGCCACAGGACCGCCGAAGGGGATTCCAGACAGCATCAATGCCCCCGACGATCCTATAATACCCAACAAATCAGTGGAACATCCCTGGTCGGCAGACAATACAGAGGCTATTATCTGTGTCTCGTTATAGTAACCATCAGGGAAAAGAGGTCTCAGCGGGCGGTCTATGAGTCTGCTTGTAAGGGTCTCTTTTTCTCCCGGCCTCCCCTCCCTCTTGAAGAATCCACCTGGGATCTTGCCTGCCGCATAAGCCTTTTCCTGATAGTCCACAGTCATGGGCAAAAAATCCACATCCTTTTTTACTTCTCTTGAGGCAACGGCAGTGGCTAAAACAACAGTTTCCTCATACTGGGCCAGTACAGCACCGTCTGCCTGCCTTGCCATCCTGCCGGATTCAAGGCTCAGCTTCTTGCCGCCGACCTCCATCTCTACCTTATAAACCATTTTCACTAAACTCCCTTCTCTGATTATTTCCTTATCCCTAGTCTGTTAATGATGATTTTGTATCTATCCGTGTTATTCTCCTTCAGATAATCGAGGAGCCTTCTCCTCTGTCCCACCATCTTGAGCAATCCCCTCCTGGAATGGTGATCCTTCTTGTGCACATTGAAGTGCCCTGTAAGATAAGTGATCCTGTTACTCAAGATTGCAATCTGTACCTCAGGAGACCCGGTATCACTTTCGTGGAGACGGTATTCCTTTATTAGATCCTGCTTTCCCTCCCTTGTAAGCATATTCAAGCCCCTCCAATTAGTTATAAACTTAATACTTTTTCTATTTTTAATCTTTTTCTGCTGCTCAAATCACTATCCTGGTTATCTGAGGCGCCAAGATACGCGATTGCTACCAGCCTTCCTCTTCTGTCATGCACCCTGTATCTCTTGTTGATCTCTGAAAGCGGTTCCGACTCATCCCTGCCCGCATCATTTATAATCGACGGAAGCCCGTTGGCAATCCTCTTGGCTACCATCTCGTCAACAACCAGTATGGGGAGAGAAGACAGCGCCTTATCGACCGAATATACAACCCGGCAAAGATTCCCATCTTTAATTAACGCCTCAATCTGCTCAATCGTAACAGCCTCACCAATGGAGAAAAGACCGCTCTTTAGCCTCTTAAGCTTAAGCAGGTGTGCACCCATGCCAAGTCTTTCGCCTATATCAAAGCAGAGTGTCCTTATATATGTGCCCTTTGAACATTCTATATCGAGTGTCACATCCCTTCCTTCTATTGCCAGGATCTTAATGTCCTTTATTACTACCTCCCGTGGTTTCCGTTCAACCACCTCGCCTAACCTGGCCCTCTTATATAACGGAGACCCCCCAATCTTTACCGCAGAATACATTGGAGGGATCTGGCTTATCCTCCCTATAAATCCGCTTACCGCTTCATGGATTACATTGCCTTCAATACTGAAAACATCCACCTTCCTGATGGTCCGGCCTGATGCATCCTGGGTATCTGTCGACTCACCAAGCCTCATTACTGCCTGATAACCCTTCTCCCCTTCTGTAACATACTGGGCAACCTTTGTCCCTCTACCGAAACAAACAGGGAGGACTCCTGTTGCCATCGGATCGAGCGTACCTGTATGTCCGACCCTTTTTATCCTGAGAAGCGTTCTAATCTTGGCTACAACGTCGTGGGATGTCCATCCGGCAGGTTTATCTATATTCAGAAATCCATCCCTAATATCCATATACCACTTATTAATCTTCACATATCCCGGAGCTTGCCACTGACTCTACTGCCCTTATAACCAGATCCTTGACAACATCCAGCCTTCCTTTTACCAGACAGCCCGCGGCATACTTGTGTCCACCACCGCCAAACCTGGTTGCAATATCAGCTACATTCACTACCCCATTCGATCTGAGACTTATCTTAAAGCTGTCAGGCGAAACCTCCCGGAAAAGAAGCGCAACTTCAACACCCAAGAGGGATCTGGGATAATTTACGAGATTTTCTGTATCCTCGGCAGATGTCTTTGTACGCTCGAAGAGCTCATTGGTTATTGTAAACCAGGCTATCTTCCCATCCCTGCTCTTCTCTATATTAATAAGCAGTTCGCCCAATAGCCTTAACCTCTCAGGACTGTTCTCCCCCAGCGATACGGCTATCTTCCAAGGGTCTGCACCCGCCTCTACAAGGTCAGCGGCGATCCGGAGGACCTTCGAGCTGGTGTTGGAATAGTTAAAGTTCCCTGTCTCTGTCAGCAGGGTTGTATAAAGACAGATAGCGATGTCCGGGGTGATTCTGAGGCCAAGTCTTTCTATGAGATAATATATCAGTTCTCCTGTGGCAGCAGCAGACTCCTCCACCCAGTTAATATGACCAAATTTTTTATTCGTTAAGTGGTGGTCTATGTTGATCACTAGAGGGACCGACGGAGGGGCATTCTTAAATAGATTTGTCCTCTCAATGTCTCCGCAGTCAAGGACGAAAAGGGCGTCAAACGACCCTTCTATCTCCTTTTTATCTTTTATCACCTTATCATGCGGAAGAAATCTAAGCTGCCGCGGGACCGGATCAAAATTTATAACAGAAGCTTCCTTGCCAAGCTGACGAAGGGCTATGGCAAGTGCAAGTTCAGACCCTAATGCATCTCCCTCCGGATTTACATGGGCTGTTATAGCAAAAACCCTCTTCTTCTTTATCTCATCGGCTATCCTGGCTATGACCATATCTACCCGTCTTTTTTGATCTTGTCCAGGACTTCAAATATATGCGCAGCCTGTTCAAGCGAATTGTCTATCTTAAAAGCGAGCTCAGGGATCCTCCGCATGACCAGTCTCCTCCCAAGTTCACTCCGGATGAAACTTGATGCGCTGTTAAGCCCGGCAAGCGTTTTTTTTCTGCTGACTTCATCTTCCATTACACTTACATAGATCTTGGCATACCTGAGATCGTCAGTCACATCAACCCCTGTTACCGTAACAAAACCAACCCGCGGGTCCTTTATTTTTTTTATAAGAATATCTGCTATCTCCATCTTGATGAGATCAGCCACCCTCTCGCTCCTTTTAACAACCAACATAAAGGCCTCATAAATATCAGACCATCTCGATCTTATAGTCTATTACCTCTACAAGCGGCGTAGATCTGATAAAACCTAATACGCTATCCAATACCTGGTTTACAAATTTTTTTTCGTTTCCTACAAAGGCAATCCCTAAAACCGTCTTTTGCCAGAGATCCTGATCGTCCACTTCAGCAATAGAGACATTATATTTACTTTTCACCCGGTCTTTTATGCTCTTTATTACCTGCCTCTTTCCCTTCAATGAATTTTTATCGGGGATAAACAGGACGACAGTACAAATCCCAATAATCATGACATTACAATTTCGCAGTAATCTTGTCGAATGTGTATATTTCTATTATATCACCTATCTTTATATCGTTGAAGTTTTCGATCCCGATACCACACTCGTATCCTGCCTGGACCTCCCGGGCATCCTCTTTGAATCTCCTCAGGGAAGATATCTTCCCCTCATATACTGTTACACTGTCCCTGATCACCCTTGCACCGGCACTGCTTCTTGTAGCTACCCCGTCCGTCACATATACACCTGCCACAAGCCCGGCCTTGGGGACATTAAATGTCTGCCTTACCTCGGCCCTCCCCAATATCTTCTCCTTTAGGGTAGGCTCAAGCAGTCCTTCCATCGCTGCCCTAACATCTCCTATTGCATCATATATAACTGTATATGGACGGATATCGACATTCTCCCTCTCGGCAAGGAGCTGCGCCTTTGGGTCAGGCCTGATATTAAATCCTATTATTATGGCGTTGGAGGCAGATGCCAATAGCACATCGGTCTCTGTTATGCCTCCTACCCCCTCATGAATGGTCTTCAGCTTAACTGCCTCTGTTGATAATTTCTCAAGGGCTTCTTTTAATGCCTCAACAGAACCCTGAACATCAGCCTTGATAATAATATTCAACTCCTTTACCGCACCATCCTTGATCTGGGAATACAGATCCTCCAGGGTAACCCTTTTCTGCAGGGCCTGCTGAACAAGCCTCTGTCTTTGCTTCCTGGAGCTTGCAATCTCCCTGGCCACCTTTTCATCATCAACTACAGTAAAGGGATCTCCCGCATTTGGAACACCTGAGAACCCGATTACCTCGACGGGTATTGATGGTGTCGCCTTGTCGATTCTTCTCCCTTTATCGTCCAGCAGGGCCCTTACCTTCCCAAACTGTGTACCGGCAACAAACGCATCTCCAACGGAGAGTGTACCCTCCTGCACCAGGACCGTTGCGACAACACCCCTCCCTTTATCTATTTTGGCCTCTACAATCGTACCCCGCCCCAGCTTATTCGGGTTTGCCTTAAGCTCGAGTACATCAGCCTGAAGAAGGAGCATTTCAAGGAGGTGTTCAAGTCCGATCTTCTTCTTGGCAGAGACCTCAGCGAATATGGTCTGCCCGCCCCATGACTCAGGCAGCAGGTTATAGTCTGCCAGCTTCTGTTTTACCCTCTCAGGGTTTGCATCAGGCTTGTCAATCTTATTGATGGCAACAATGATAGGAACATTTGCTGCCCTCGCATGGTTTATCGCCTCAACTGTCTGAGGCATAACCCCATCATCTGCCGCAACCACCAGGACTACTATGTCTGTAACCTTGGCGCCCCTTGCACGCATAGCGGTAAATGCCTCATGACCAGGGGTATCAAGAAATGCTACCTTTTTATCGCCCACATTAACTGTGTAGGCCCCTATATGCTGGGTAATACCACCGGCCTCTGATTCGGTGACATTCGTTTGCCTGATGGCATCAAGTAAAGACGTCTTACCATGATCAACATGTCCCATAATCGTTACAACGGGCGGCCTCGGAAGAAGTGATGCCAGATCATCCATGACAGGCTCAAGAATCTCCTCGCCGCTCTTCTCTGATACAGCCTCAACCTTAAGTCCATAGTTTTCAGCAATAAGGATTGCTGCATCAAGATCAATAGGCTGGTTGATGTTGCTCATACCCCCTATCTCCATAAGTTTCTTTATGACCTCTGTAGCCTTATGTCCAATAAGATCGGCGAACTCCTTTACGGTAATACCTTCATTGAATTTTATCACCTTTTTCCTCGGTTTTGTAATCTCAAGAAGATTTGATGCCTGCTTCCTTTTGCCCCTGTCATCCCTCCTGAAGGATGTCCGGATCCCATGCCATGGTTTTGGTTCCTGGCGGAAGTCATAAGAAAACTCTTCCTTTGTCTGCTTTGTCTTTACCTTCTTCTTGATCTTATCCTTGGCCTTATCGTCAAACTCGATCTTGCCAAGTTCCAGGACGCCAGCCTTCTGGGCAGGCTTTTCCTCTCTAATTTCCGGTTTTACCTGGGTTTCCATCTGGGCCGCCTCGGGCTCAACCTCAGCAACAACTCCTTTTGCCGCAACTTCTGGTTCTGCCTCCCCTAATACTGTATCAGCTAACCTGTCAACTTCTAATCTCTCAGCTTCAGGTTCCTGCACCCGGATCACCGTCGCTGGAGACTGGACAGCTTCTTCTGTTGATACCTTTCTCTTGACCAGTACCCTTGCCCTCTTTATCTCCTCCTCACGCGGCTCAATATCATCTTTCTTGCCGGCCTTATACCTTTCCAGAATCAGATGGACATAGTTGTCCTCAAGGGCGACCATATGGTTCTTCACCGTTGCGCCCAGCTTATTCAGTTCGGAGATGAGTTCTTTGCTTGTAACTCCTACCTTTTTTGCTAGCTCAAAGACCCTCATATACCAACCTTCCCTATTTTAAGGGGCTCGCGTCGCCCCCTCCACCGGCAAAGCCGGATGGAGCCTCCCCCTCAACGCTCGCCTTGCTCGCTGAGTAGATTCTTAAAGGGGCTTGCCGCCCCCTCCAGTATAAACTCACGATTGCCCGTAGCTATTTACCTTGTCATGGGCATCGGCTAAGGCTTGTCTGACTTATCCGGAGCGGATGTATTTGCTAACCCCTCTCTGGCCTCAGCCTCCTTCTGCTCCTGAACAATTGCCAATTCAATCAGCCTCTCTTTTTCCTTTGACCAGACCTTCCCGTATTCCTCTTCACTTAAGATATCAATCTTCCACCCTGTAAGTTTTGCCGCAAGCCGGACGTTCTGTCCGTTCTTTCCTATAGCAAGCGAAAGCTGGTTGTTAGGCACTATTACAAGGGCAGTCTTCTTCTCTTCGTCTATACCTACCTTCTCTACTGCTGCAGGATTTAATGCCTCCCCAATAAACACCCTCGGATCTTCAATCCAGGTAATAATGTCAATCTTCTCTCCCCTTAACTCCCTTACCACGGCCTGGACCCTCGACCCCCTTATTCCTACACATGCCCCTATCGGGTCAACTGCCTTATCCTTCGAAAAGACAGCTATCTTTGTCCTGTCGCCAGGCTCCCTCACAACTCCTTTTATCTCAACGATTCCGGATGCTATCTCCGGAACCTCTACCTCAAAGAGCCTCGATACAAGGTTTGGATGACTCCTGGATAATATAACCTGAGGACCCTTTGCTGACTTTTTTACCTCAAGGAGATAGGCCCTTATCCTGTCGCCCCTCCTGTAGCTTTCCCTGGGCATCTGCTCATTATGAGGCAGCAATGCCTCGGTCTTTCCGATGTCAACAATATAGTTTTTCCTTTCCTGTCCAAGTATAAGGCCGCTTACAAGCTCCCCCTCCCTGCCAAAATATTCTTTGTAGACGGTCTCCCATTCTGCCTCCCTTACCCGCTGGAATATTACCTGCTTTGCCATCTGGGCAGAGATCCGCCCAAAGTCCTCCATCTCGACAACAGAACCGATCTCATCACCCAGCTCAGCAGTGCTGTCTACCTTCCTCGCATCTTCAATGGCTATCTCCCCCTTCGGGTCTGATACCTTTTCAACTATCTTTTTTAGTGTGAGGACCTCTATCTCGCCTGTCTTCGGGTCGATCCGGACCTGTATATTCTCAGCCATTCCAAAGCGTTTCTTGGCTGCGGTAAGAAGGGCAAATTCCAGCGCAGATATTATCTTCTCCGCTCGGATCCCCTTGGCTTTTACTATCTCCTCTATAACAGAGACAAGTTCACGATTGGCCATATCTTATAGACCTCCTAAAACTCAACCTCCAGACGGGCTAATCTTATATCATCAAGAGAAATGGTCAGCGCTTTTTCCCCATCCGGCTTGATTTCCACCTTTTCATTTATTATACCAGAAAGCCTGCCTATGAATACCATCTGATTATTTACAGGCATCTTTGTCTTTATCTTCACAAGTCTCCCTTTGTACCTCTCATAGTCAGAAGGCTTTTTAAGGGGTCTGTCAAGGCCCGGAGATGATACCTCCAGAACATAAGGTGTGGGCATAGGATCCTCCACATCGAGGGCATAACCTATATAACGGCTGGCCTTCTCACAGTCATCAAGTGTAACACCTCCCTGCTTATCGATAAATAACCTAAGCTTTGCCCTATTTCCTCCAGCAAGATATTCAACGTCAATCAACTCATACCCGAGGGAGTCGATTATAGGTTTTGCAATACCCATGACTTTTTCTTCAGCTGTTACCATCAAAGAAACTCCGTTAAATTAAAAAGTGGGCGTAAACCAAGCCCACTTTATACAAGCTTAAATTATTTTTACCCTAACATAAAAATTAATAAAATGCAAGAATAATAAGGAACCTCGGCTTCAGCAGATCCTTGTCTACCGACAGGCAGGAAGATAGGCAGGGTTAAAACTGTTAATGACCAGACCCGTCAGGGGTTTTGGATAAAAGTATGTAGATTTGTGAGGCATCATCTCCCCACCGGCAGAGATCTCCCTGACATCTCTGATCTTTGTCGGGTTTAAAAAAAAGGCTATCGCGCCTTCCTCCAGATCTGCCCTTCTTACCGCCTCCTGGGGGTCTTTTATGTACAGGATCTTCTTCTCGGATTCCCTCTCATTTTCTATCTTAAAGAGCCGTCTTAATATTATGGTCTGGAAAACCGATACATCAAGCCTCCTCCATTTCGCAGACCTCCCCTTTGGGCCAATCTCATCCATGATCCCCTCATCCTTAAGGGTAAGGAGATAATATCTTTTTCCTTCCTTAAAATAGACTCCAAATACCTTATCACTCTCTCCCCTTAATGACATCTCATCGAGCAGCCTTGGAATGTCCTTTTCGGTCTCTATTACGGGGCAACCTTCTATTTTGAAGTATCTTCCGGCCCTGGAGAGAAACTCTTCACGTGTAACACCGGTTGTCTCACGAAATACCCTGTGGGTAGGGAGTACGGTAATCCCCGTATCTGCTATATTCACCAGGAACATCATAACGTAATCGTAGGGTTTCTCCCCCTGGTCCCCTTCTTTGAGTCTCATCTCATCTCTGTATCTTAGGGCAGTATCAAATCTGTGGTGTCCGTCCGCAATAAAGAGCGTTTCATTTTTCATTGAGTCCATCAGGCCATTTACGATACCTTCATCGCTAACAGCCCATATCTTGTGCCTTATACCTTCATCATCTACTATATCGATGCGCGGGGAACGAGGAAGGACATTCCTTGCAACCTGTTCTGCCAGATTCTCGCCCGTATAGAGCGAAAAAATGGGGCTAAGGTTTCCTTTGCACGTCCTGATTAGATTCAGTCTGTCTGTCCTGTGCTTTGAAAATGTCTCCTCGTGCAGAAAGATCCTCCCCTTCCCGGGCTCCTCAAGTTTTACAAGCGTTATAAACCCGCTCAATTTCTTATAAGAACCGGAATAAGGATATTCAAGCGTATAGAGATATATCGATGGAATGTTGTCCCTTATCAAAACCCCGCTATCAACCCACTCCTTAAGATAGCTTGAGGCCCTTGTGTATCTGCTCTCATCCTCGTTATCCCCGGGATGGATTTTACCGAGTTCGACCCTGACTATATTCTTCTCGTGACGACTGTAGAATCCTTCCTGTGCCTCTTCTGTTATAACATCATAGGGAGGTGTTACGACAAGCCTCAGATCCCTTATCTTTTCTTGATTGTAGAATAAACCTCTGAAGGGGATTATAGATGGCATATCATCTGTATCTCTTAACCTCAAATCTAAAGATCTCAACAGGCTCACCTGGAAGGATTCCGGCCTTTTCCCTCGCTATACTTATCTGCTCATCCACAGAATCAATACCGTCAATATCGGGTAGCAGGAGTCCTCTCCTCATCCCGTTCCTGACAATCACGCCGTATCTCTTGGGATCAAGACCCGCGATCCCGCTTATTCTCTCGTGTTCGCCCAGGACATCAACAGAATAATCAATCTCGTCAAGCTCTTCCCGCTCCACTGGCTTGAATCTTGGGTCCCTGGTTGCTGCGCTAATGGCATTATAAATAATCTCTTCGGCAATATTATCTCTGGTAGGCATGTAGGTCCCTATGCAGCCCCTGAGCATCCCGCCTTTTTTTAAGGATACAAATACCCCGCCCTTAACCTGCATCTCAGAGAGTATATCTTCAGGGGGAGAGACAACCTTTCCATTTATTATATATTCCCTTATAGCTGATATAGCCAATTCAACAAAGATATGGCCGCTCACTTTTCCGTATTCTCGCGTATAATTTCTAGTAGTCTCTTGTTGCAACATAATCAGCAAGTATGGACAGGGATTTCTTATGTGGGGAATCCTCAAAGATAGGCAACTCCTTTTTCGCCTCTTCAATATAATACTTTGCCTTTCCTAGAGAATAATCGATGGAGCCATGCTCCCTCATCAAAGATAAAATGTATTGGAGATCCTTTTCCTCAAAACTATTGGTCTCTATCATAACCATCAGTTTTTTCTTATCGCTGCCGTCGCAGTGTCGGAGCAGATGAAGCAGCGGCAGGGTAATCTTCCCTTCGTTTAAATCCTTTCCCATCGATTTCCCAAGCTTCTCCTTATCCGCGACATAATCTAATGTGTCATCAGCCACCTGGAATGCAGTACCGAGCTTCAGACCAAACCTGGAAATGGCATCCTTCTCCTCCTCCTTGGCGCCCCCTGTAATCGCCCCCAGTCTGCACGCCGCAGATAGGAGGGCAGCGGTCTTATGTTCTATGATATTAAGATACTCCTCCTCAGTAATATTGATATTCCCATTATGATAAAACTGCAAAACCTCCCCCTCCAGCATGCTCGTGCATGCCTGCGAAACAGTATAATTTATCTCATGGACTTCAAGACTTATGGTCTTGGAAAGGGCCCTGGTATAGAGATAATCACCTATCAGAATACTTGGTTGATTGCCCCAGATCGCCCGGACAGCCTTCTTGCCCCTCCTTAAATCGCTATTATCGATCACATCATCATGGAGCAGGGTTGCCGTATGTATAAACTCAATGATGCCTGCCAGGATAATAACCTCCTTGGAGGTATAGCCAAAGAGGCCGGAGGATATAATCATGAGAAGGGGCCTGATTCTCTTGCCGCCGGAATCCAGGATATAATTTGATGCCTTATTGATTAAGAGGACCTTCGAATCCAGGTTTTTCCTTAACTGTTCTTCGACCTCGATTAGATCCTTTTTGTAATAATCCCAGACATCATTGATCTCTGTGATAGATGCCATTTCCTCTTTCTTTTGCATGGAGGAATAGTAAAATACTGATCCTCTTTTGTCAAGTTGATTCATTTAAGCAGGTTATTGTGCATTATATGTGTCTCCTTGACACATAAATTATATGGGGTATAGAATTTTGCATGATAGTAAAGGATCAAAACGTACCGGTATCAGGGATATTGGTTGTCTTCCTCATAGGCAAGACAGACAAAAACCTCGAGACAACCGAGATTGTCGAAACCAAGGCCATGAGGAGATCTCCAAACTATCCTGACGTGATCCCGAAACAGAAGATAATAAAGGTTTCAAGCTATGTCGTAGATGGAAATAAGGCCGATTTTCTTGTTAAGGCATATCTCCCCGATATAGTAATAGCCGAGGTATCGGTCCCGATGACTGACCTCCTTTCTGAATATGTCCTCGATTTTAAAAGGCTCCTTTTCAATGAATGCAGAACAATCCTCTCTACGTATGGATGCAACCCTGATTTTGATGAAGAGTATACTGTATATTGCATATCCGGTTATTCCGGTGACCCGGAGGAGTTCTTTACCATGCATGGCGAAAGAATGGCTATCCTTTTAAAAAACGAGAGGGCCCCTCTGGATGAAGAAGAGGTGGAATCCACGCTCAAATCAAGCCTCAAGTATTCCAAGGATGATCTTTCAATAGTCGATTGGGATGGGGCCTTCCTATTCGACCCCAAAGGTGATTTCTCCGGAAATATCGAGCTCTTTGAGATCGCGAATCTCCAGCTGTTAAAACTCAGGATCCTAAACGAAGATCTTGATATGCGACTCAAAAAAGCGGCAGACCTCCTGAGGAGGAAACCGGAGAGGATCATATTCAAATCAAAGGAGATAAGAGAGAGGCTAAGAGAGATCATCAAGATAAGGACAGAATCTATACTGGAATCAGAGGCAATCGAGGCCAACATCAAGCTCATTGGTGACTGGTATTCGGCAAAGCTTTATAACCTGATTTCGAAAAAATTACACCTCGATTCCTGGAAGCATAATATAGATGAGAAGCTTGATGTCCTGGAGGATGTCTACTCTATGGCATCTGAGAACCTCTCTATATCATTGTCCACCACATTAGAGTTTGTCCTGATAGGGGGTTGGTTCATACTCCTGATGGGATGGTTCGCGCTCTTCTTCCTCGATCTATACCTGAGAAATATTGTAAAGTGATAGGATGATAATTGGCTGAGAGATGTAACTGGCTGGTCTTCATCCCGATCTTAGCTAATATCCCATATTATCTATTTCCCCCGAAAGAGACTAATACCATCTTCCTGTTCTTCCCGCAGATCCTCTCATACGTCACTATGATATTATGGTCATGTATAAATAAAAAATTCAATATCAGGATAAACCCGGCTAATTATAAGGCCTCCATCATATATGGATTTGCGGCGGGCCTGATAACAGGCGCAACTAATCTTTTTTTTATCCTTAAAGTAACAGGGTGGCTTGGGCAAGACTATGAATTCCTAAGGGAGACACCCCACGCAAAGATCCCATTCCTCTTGATGATGCCCTTCGGGATAATCATGATATCCGCCCTTGTGGAGGCCAATTTCAGGGGGTTTATCTTAGACAGGCTCCTGGTTATATTCGGAAATGGCAAGATAGGGGCCTATTTAGCCATCGCTCTCTCATCTGTTGTCTTTTCCTATGATCCCTTTATGCTATATTACTTTAAGCTCTTCCACTGGCTTGCCCTCTTTGACGGGCTCATCTGGGGTTATTTATACCATCGGACAGGAAATATACTGGGACCTATTACTGCCCACTCCGTCTGCGTGATGATTGTATATACGATACTTAAGGTTTTCTACAGCTAGGCGTCGCATCTGGTTTGAAACATGTTGTAAGATTAAAAGAATATATGGAGGAATATGAAATGTGTCCCCATCAGCTATTGTTGGGGAGTCTTTCTTATCCTGTTCAGTTTGTGATCAATCTTGCTTGACTTAATTTCGTGCTCCCAGATTCTAATGACCCGCCAATCTTTCATTTTCAGAACCTTTGTTATTTTCTTATCCCTAATTTTATTCTTTTCAATTTTCTCATTCCAATAATTTATATTTGAGGAAGGCAAGCGGCAATGCTTGGGACATCTGTGCCAAAAGCACCCATCAATGAACACCGCTATCTTTAAGCGTGGGAAAACAAAATCCGGCCTACCGGGCAATGAATAATTGCGTCGCCAACCGGCAATGCCTTTGCACTTAAGAATAGAAATGAACCTAAGCTCTGTGGATTTATTTTTTCCGGACTTCACGCATGCCATAATTCTTGAGCGTTGTGTCTTTGAAAATGTATCCACTATTAGGTCACTTAATGATTTCTATCCAAGATTTATCAAATTTGATTGCTTTGAGGATTTCGTCCCGGTCTACTTGGGGTGGTTTTTTAATTCTTATTGCAAGTCTGCTGTCAGGAACGTCCTCTATGATAGTAAACTGAGACCCATGCGGCTGCCAAGTGAAGATATGCTGATTGCTGTCTTTGTTAAATCCCTCTAAGTTGTTTTTCTCGTTCCACTGCCACCAGAAGCCGTCAAATCTGTACAGTATAGTTTCAAATTCAAATACAGCCGCCTCCAGAAGGTCATCGGACTTAATCAGAACTATTGTCCTGACGTGTTTGTAGAGTTTGCGTATTCCTGCCACACGCTCGTTCCAAATAGAAAGGATTTTTTCACCAAGTCCGTTTGGGTCGGCGTCGCTAATTTCTCGGTCGCCAAAAGAATAGACAGGGGAATTGCGTCCAGATATCAGTCGAATCTTGGAAACTGTTGAGGGTTTTCTGTTTTTGACAGTCTTTGCTCCCCACGCTGTTTGCTGAAGAACTATATCGTCTAATCCAACATTTGAAGGTTTCCACTGCGCTCCAACAAGTCGGGCAAATATTTCCTCCCAATCCGGGCCTTCCAGTCTTGGCGTTCCACGCGAAGCAAGCAAGTATACAATCTCACGCCCTAAATTAAACGCGAAATCTTTTGGAAATTTATTTAGAGGATAAGGCGACTTGTACTTCTCTACGGTTCTTAATCTTGGATTTTCTCCCATACTTTGACCCTTTTTCAAAAATCATCATCTGTCTGTCAATGATGTGATGCTGAAGATTATCGTAATTGTATTCCATATTGCCATTTTGCCAGCCTTGAGAGATAAATAAATTTTTAAGTACTGCTTTAGCTACTGGCACTGGCAGGCTGTTACCGGCTTGTTTTCGAGTTTGGCTATAATTGCAAATAATTTTATAGCTGTCTGGAAATCCTTGTAAACGCAGCATTTCGCGCGGAGTAAGTCTCCTTACGCCGTTAACAAGCAAATAGTTGTATGAAGCGCCAGCGCGCAAAGCGCATGAATACGGATATGCGCTAATGTGCCCTGCTTTATTTTCGTGCCATATTGTTGGTTCCTCGGTAGGCTTATGCTTTTTCAGTCGGTTCATTCTGATATACTCAGAAGCATAATATTGCTCAGGCACATTGTCCTCCAAGATTTCCTTTAGCGGAGTCATAGATATGCCGCCTTTCGGCCAATCAAATGAACAAGGCTTCTTGAGCCCTACAATAAAAATGCGTTCTCTCTTTTGGGGAAGTCCAAAATCTAACGCATTTAGTACGCGAAAATCAGCGTAATAGCCCAAATCCCTTAAAGCCGCCATGATGCGCTTGAGCGTTTTGCCGTTATTATGCCCTGCTAATAATTTCACATTTTCCAGTAAAAATATTGTTGGCTTCTTTGCTTCGAGTATGCGGGCAATATAAAAGAAAAGCGTACCACGAGTGTCTTCAAACCCTTTCCTGTGGCCAATTATGCTGAATGGCTGACATGGAAAACCGGCAAGAAGGATATCATGGTCTGGTATATCTTTAGCGTCGATTGCTGTAATGTCACCTGCAGGTTTCTCACTGAAGTTTCCCTCATAAGCTCTCCGGCAGTCCTCATCAATATCGCTCGACATAACACACTTGCCTGGAATGCCTAACTCATCGGCTATCTGTTCAGCAGCTATGCGAAAACCGCCAATGCCGCAGAATAAGTCAACATATCGAATTGCTTTATAGTTTTTTTTCTTCTGATTTGGCATGGTGTTATAAATTACCATTATCGGCGTAGGATGTTCAATTGACTTTTATGATGCCCAACTTACCTTTGTATTACAGCAGTTAACGTAAGTCTATTACACCTAATGTAAAGCACAGTCAAGCGGTTTCTTCAAGATTGTCGGTAGCATATGAAATGTCCGCCTCTTGTAGCAAGTGAAATGTCCGCTTGGC
>CAYZUL010000027.1:0-29061 GCA_964481895.1 uncultured Nitrospirota bacterium
CGTCAGTTGTATCCCGGCTGACCCCAAGTATCTCGTAATAGTCCCTCTTGGCCACTATATACTCCTCAAAGATAAGAATAAAACTAAAACCTTCTAGGCTGAAGGCTGAAGACTGAAGGAGGCTTCCTGGCTTCCTCGCTTCAGCCTATCTACCTCCCACTACTTCTTGTCTGTTTCTTCAAAATTGGCATCTACCACCTTCTCTCCGCCCTCACTTCCCTTCTGTTCTGCCTGCCCGTCTGAAGCGGCTGCGCCGGCATGGGCTGTCTTCTTGTACATCTCTTCTGCAAGCTTGTGGGATGCCTTACCGAGCTCCTGTGAGGCATTTGTAATAGCAACCGGATCATTCGATTCCATCGCTTTTTTTGTTGAAGCTATCTTATCCTTTATATCATTCTTTTCAGCCTCGGATATCTTATCGCCAAACTCATTTAGTGATTTCTCTACGCTATAGACGAGATTGTCTGCCTCGTTCTTTGCTTCTACAAGCTCCTTCTTTTTCTTGTCGTCTTCGGTATGTGCCTGCGCTTCCTTGACCATCTTGTCGATTTCATCTTTTGAAAGCCCGCTTGAGGCCGTAATCTTTATGGACTGTTCCTTCTGTGTTGCAAGATCCTTTGCAGAGACATGCACTATGCCGTTGGCATCTATGTCAAAGGCGACCTCTACCTGAGGGACCCCCCTTGGCGCCGGCGGTAATCCGATAAGTTCAAACTGGCCAAGAAATTTATTGTCTGATGCCATCTCCCTCTCCCCCTGGCATACCCTTATCGATACGGCTGTCTGGTTGTCTGCCGCGGTAGAGAAGATCTGGCTCTTTTTTGTCGGGATCGTCGTATTTCTCTCGATAAGCCTGGTAAAGACACCCCCAAGTGTCTCGATCCCGAGCGACAATGGTGTTACATCGAGTAGAAGTACATCCTTTACCTCGCCCTTAAGCACGGCTGCCTGTATTGCTGCGCCAACAGCAACGACCTCATCCGGATTTACTCCTTTATGCGGTTCTTTCCCGAAGAATTCCTTTACGATCTGCTGCACCTTAGGCATCCTTGTCATCCCGCCGACCAATACCACCTCATCTATGTCCTTTGCGGAGAGGTTTGCGTCCGACAGTGCCTTTCTGCATGGTTCTACTGTCTTCTGCACCAGATCATCGACAAGCTGCTCCATTTTTGACCTTGTGAGCTTAATTACCAGGTGTTTCGGTCCTGAGGCGTCGGCAGTAATAAAGGGCAGATTTATCTCCGTCTCAAGTGATGATGAGAGCTCTATCTTGGCCTTTTCGGCGGCCTCTTTCAATCTCTGGAGCGCCATCTTATCCTTTTTCAGATCTATGCCCTGGTCCTTTTTGAACTCATCTACAAGCCAGTCTATTATCTTTAGATCAAAGTCATCTCCACCAAGATAGGTATCTCCGTTGGTAGACTTTACCTCAAATACGCCCTCGCCTATCTCAAGTATTGAGACATCGAATGTCCCTCCGCCAAGGTCATATACTGCGATCTTTTCATCTTTCTTTTTGTCAAGGCCGTATGCGAGGGATGCGGCTGTGGGTTCATTTATGATCCTCAAGACATTGAGCCCTGCTATGGCTCCGGCATCCTTTGTGGCCTGTCTCTGGCTGTCATCAAAATAGGCAGGAACTGTTACGACTGCCTCTGTGATCTTCTCCCCAAGGTAGTCCTCCGCTGTCTGTCTCATCTTCTGAAGTATCATGGCAGATACCTCAGGCGGAGAGTAGTTCCTGTCCCTTATCTTTACATGGGCATCGTTGTTTGCCGCATCAACGATCTTATAGGGGAGTCTTTTTGCCGCTGAAGATACCAAGGGGGAGTTATACTTCCTTCCCATCAGCCTCTTTATTGAAAAGATCGTATTCTCAGGGTTTGTGATGGCCTGTCTCTTTGCTATCTGGCCGACCAGCCTTTCACCCTTCTCTGTAACTGCAACCACCGACGGGGTGATCCTGCTCCCCTCTGAATTGGCGATTACAACCGGATCACCTCCCATCATTACAGCTACGCAGGAGTTGGTAGTACCGAGGTCAATCCCAATAACCTTTCCCATGAATCTCCTCCTATTCTAATCTTGCAGCGATCAATCTTCGTTGTCGCTAAAATTGTTAACCTTCTTCCTGGTGATATTTACAAGGGCAGGACGCAGCATCCTGTCCTCCAGGAGATATCCCTTCTGAAGCTCTTCTACTACAATATTCTCATCGTGTTTGTCAGACTCGACCTGACCCAGGGCCTGATGCCTGGACGGGTCAAAAGGTTCCCCGATAGATTGAACCACCTTAACGCCAAAGCGGCCCATGGAATCAAGAAACTGCTTGCAGGTAAGCTCTACGCCCTCGACCAGCCCCCTAAAGTCGCTTGTCTCCTTTGAATGGAGTATCGCCCTCTCGAGGTTGTCTATAACCGGAAGGAGTTCCTTTAGGATCCTTTCATTTGCGTATTTGGCAGATTCCATCTGCTCCTTCATGTTTCTCTTTTTGTAATTCTCAAAGTCGGCACATATACGGAGATACTTGTCATGCAGATTCCTGATCTCCTCATCCTTCTTTGGCACTTCCAGTCTGAGCCTTTCGATTTCCATCTCAGGAGTCTCCTGTGTGCCTGCTTGCCCTTCTTCCTCCGGCATTGTAGACATTCCTGCCTCCTGCTCCTGGTTCTTATCCTCTTCCAAAGATTATCACCTCATATTTAACAAGGAGATATAAAGTACATGCAAAGATTTGAATAATAATTTTCCTTATATCTCTTCCAGGTATTTACTCAGCATCTTGGCAGTATAATCTACAACAGGGATCACCTTTGAATACTCCATACGGGTAGGTCCTATTATCCCGAGTATACCGAGTGTCTGATTACCCCTCTTATAAGTGGAGACAACAAGACTGCAATCCTCTATCCCAAGAAAAGAGTTATCTGACCCTATGGATACCTTTACCCCTGCGGAATCTATAAACCTCTCAAGGATCTGTACCATATTGTATTTTTCATCAAAGGCCTTGAATATCATCTTCATCTTTTCTACAATCGCAAACTCCGGGGTGTCCAGGATATTGGATGCACCCTCCAGATAGACCTCCCCCTCACCGGGTATGTCCATTGACTCCCTGGCAAGCTGAACAGCCCTTAGCATGAGCCTGTTGTATAACTTTTCATCCTCCTCTATCTCGGACATAAGCCTGTTCTTTATATCCTGAAGGCTCATCCCGCTGAACCGGCTGTTTAAGTAAAGGGCTATCTTATCCAGTTCTGACCAGGATAAGTCATCATCGGTCTCAATAATCCTGTTGTAGAGCATCCCATCGTCTGAGATATAGATAGCCATTATATGTCTTTTTCTGATGGGTATGAATCTAATCTGGTTTAAGATCATCCTCGAAAAATTCGGACAAAGGACAATGCCCGTATAGTGCGAGAATACGGACAAAAACCTGGATGTCTCATGAAGGAGTTCTCTTACGTCCTCTAATCTGAGGCGTTGATATACCTCCTCGAGATTCGGATCCCCTGCCTCCCATTGGTTTTCTTTCAGGAGGCCATCTACGTAGAACTTGTATCCTTTCTCTGTTGGGATCCTCCCTGCAGAGGTATGGGGCTGGACCAGATATCCCATTTCCTCCAAATCGGCCATAATATTTCTAATAGATGCCGGACTCAGGCCAAGATCAAAATCCTTTGTAAGGGTCCTGGAACCTACAGGATAGGCCTTCTTTATATATGAGTGGACAACCGTCCTTAATATTTCACAATTTCTTGGACTTAATTCCAAACTTAGCACCCCCTCAAGGAGTCTTATCCTAATTAGCACTCTATCGCTGAGAGTGCTAATAAGTTAGCAAGGTTGACAAAAAAAGTCAAGCGAAAAATCTATCTGTTCATCTCATAGATCATCTTTAAACCTTCCAGGGTCAAGAGGGGTCTAGACTCATCTATCATCCTTGATTCAGGGGCGATCAGAGATGACAACCCTCCTGTGGCAACTACGTATGGTTCAATCTTAATCTCTTCCTTTATTCTCTCTATCATCCCGTCTATCATGGCTGCGCAGCCAAAAACTACCCCGGCCTGCATACTGCTTATGGTATCATTTCCGATTACACTATCCGGACGGATGAGTTCCACCTTTGGGAGCCTGGCCGTCTTCTGAAAAAGGGCCTCAAGGGAGGTCAGCACGCCGGGGGCGATTGCCCCGCCGATATATTCACCTTTTTTCGTAATGACACAAAATGTAGTGGCAGTCCCGAGGTCCACAACAATAGTTGGTCCTCCATATAGCTTGAAGGCCGCTGTTGCATTTACAATCCTGTCGCTGCCTACCTCCTTTGGATCGCGATAGCAGATCTTAATCCCCGTTTTAAGGTCATCTGCTACAACCATGGGTGTAAATCCCAGATATTCTTTGATCATTTTCACAATCACGGGTGTCAATGGAGGCACAACGCTGGACAGGATGGCGGCATCTATACGAGAGGGCTCCCTCAATCCCGTCCGTATAAGCCCATCTATTAATACCCAATATTCGTCCGAGGTCCTCTTAAGGTCTGTAAAGATACGCCAGCTCCTTTTGAGCCTCTTCCCTTTAAAGATACCCAGGACAATATTTGTGTTGCCTATATCAAGTGTGAGGAGCATAGGTATGTTAATCTTTGCTGATCTGCTCGATATCTCCGGCCAATATTGTATCGATAACACCACTATCCCTTTTAAGCAGGAGTCCACCCTCCCTGCTAAAACCGCAGGCAATCCCCTCTATTGAACTCTCCCCGGATCTTACCCTTATCCTGTTTCCAATCGTGGCTGAATAGCCGGTATATATATCCATGATCCTCTGTCTCTCGCTTGCCTTAAAGATCAGATAGTAGTATTCAAACTCAGAGAGGAGGAGGGCAAGGAATCCCGCCCTGTCGATATCCATTTCGGAAATATCCTTAAGTGAGCCCGCTATTTCCCTTATCTCGTCAGGTGCGGATGAGATCTTCATGTTCAAATTTATCCCCATCCCCACTACAAGGTAATTCACTTTGTCATTCCCTGAAGCCAATTCGGTCAAGATCCCTGCAACCTTTCTCCTATTGATAAGTATATCGTTTGGCCATTTGATCCCGGACCTGATATCTGTGGACTTCCTTATGGTCTCCGCAACGGAGATGGCTGCGACGACCGTAATAAGCTGTGCCTCCACCGAGAGGACGAGGGGCCTTAAGATAATAGAAAGATAGAGATTCTCCCCCTTCGGCGAATACCATCTCCTTCCAAGCCTTCCCTTTCCTCCTGTCTGTGATTCTGCAAGGACTACAGTCCCTTCCTTTGCGCCCGATGCGCCTAATGCCATAGCCTCTCTGTTGGTAGAGTCAACATCTTCAAAAAGGCGGATCTCTTTCCCGATTATTTTTGTGTTGAGTTTTTGCCTTATGCTCGATAGATCCAGGAAGCCCATCAACTCTGTTCCCCTGATGGGATTATATCCATGCTCACGTCAATAGCCCTGGCCGAATGTGTCAGGGCGCCTATGGAGATATAATCTACCCCTGCCCCGGCTATCTCCCTTACGCTGAGCAGGTCTACACCGCCCGATACCTCGATGGGTATGCGCCGGTTAATGATCTTTACAACCTCCCTGATCGATTCAATATCCATATTATCAAGGAGTATTATATCGGCGCCTGCGTGAAATGCCTCTTCTGCCTCAGCCGGGTTTGAAACCTCTACCTCCACATTGAGGTGGCTTGTAATCCTCTTTTTGACTCTGGCAATTGCCTCGGATATACCACCTACAAGTATTATATGATTGTCCTTGATTAAGACAGCCTGAGAGAGCGAAAAACGATGATTATATCCCCCACCTATCCTTATTGCACCCTTTTCAATATCCCTTAAACCAGGCGTAGTCTTTCTTGTGTCAAGGATCTTAACATCGAATCCGTCTATCATCTCAAGGTATTTGGAGGTGAGTGTCGCAATGCCAGATAGTCTCTGGAGGAAGTTTAAGGCTACCCTCTCGCCCTTTAATATCGTCCTTCCGTCACCGGAGATGAAGAGGATTGTATCGCCTGGTTTTACACGACTGCCGTCAGCTATGGCCGTCCCATCGATGGATTGGTCGATTGCAAAAAAAACCTCCCTGGCTATTTCTGCCCCGGCAACAATGCACTCCTCCTTTGCTCTTATCCTTCCCTCTGCCTTTACAGGCTCAGGAAATATGAATGAGGTGGTGATGTCCCCTGATCCTATATCCTCGGCCAGCGCAGATTCAATCAGAGACCTTATCCTCCAGCAAGGGATACCCTTCATAATAGTTCTCTAAATCTCCTGATAGAGGCCTCTATCTTTTCCATCTTAGATAGGAGATCAATCTTCCTCGCCTCCTCCTTTTCCACAACCTCTTTTGGTGCCTTCCTCCTGAAGTCCTCATCGGCAAGCCTCTTTAGCACGAGTTTCAAATCTTCATCTATCTTCAAAAGACCCTTCTCCTGTCTTCTTATCTCCTCTTTTGGATCTATTATCCTTGAAAGGGGGATAAATATATCAATGCCCTTCAGGATGCATGAGGCAGAGCCCTCAGGCCTTGTTATATCCTTGCCGATCTTCTCTATGGAGGTCCTGGCAAGCCTCTCGATATGTCCCCTTCCTTTTTCAATCGACAGGAGGGCATCATCCTTAACGCTGAAATGGGCTGTCAGGATTGTCGAGGGGGGTATATTCATCTCGCCCCTGAGATTCCTTATACCGAGGATTATATCCTTGATAGCAGAGACCTGATTTTCCGCTTCAGGGTCTGTCAGTGCCCCTTTTGCCTTTGGAAAGGCTGATACCATAACAGACTCACCTTCGTGTGGCATCGAGCGCCAGACCTCTTCAGTTATGAATGGCATAAAAGGGTGTAACAACCTTAAGATAGAGTCGAACGTATAAAGTAGTACCGAGATTGTATCTTCCCTTTCTGCGTTCTCCTTCTGAAGCGTATCCTTGATAAACTCTATATGCCAGTCACAGAACTCATGCCAGATGAACTGATACAGGGCCTGGGAAGCAAGGTCGAATCTGTAATCTTCAAGGGATTCTGTTACTACCTTTATAGTATTCTGAAGGAGACTCAGTATCCACCTGTCCGGAAGCGATCTGGGCGACGGAGGGACATCCTGTCTTACTTCATTCTCCGTCCCTTTCAGATTCATCAGGATGAATCTTGCGGCATTCCAGATCTTGTTTGTAAAATTTCTCATCCCCTCCACCCTCTCGGGGGAGAGCTTTATATCCCTTCCCGGTGAGGCCTGAGAAGCGAGAGAAAAGCGCAGCGCATCTGTCCCGAACCTCTCCATCATAACGAGGGGATCTATGACATTGCCCTTTGATTTGCTCATCTTCTGCCCCTCCTGGTCCCTGATGAGGGCATGAAGATAGACCTCGCGAAACGGGACATCCCCCGTAAATCTAAGCCCCATCATGATCATCCTTGCTACCCAGAAGAAGAGAATATCGAATCCCGTAACAAGGGAAGAGGTTGGATAGAATATCTTAAGCTCCCTTGTCTCATTCGGCCAGCCAAACGTGGCAAAGGGCCAGAGACTTGATGAAAACCAGGTATCAAGGACGTCACCGTCCTGATAGATATGGAGGCTGTTGCAGGATACGCAGGTTTCAGGTATATCCCTTGATACGGTGATACCTCCGCAGTCGTTGCAGTGCCATACAGGTATCTGGTGCCCCCACCAGATCTGCCTGGAGATACACCAGTCCTTAATATTTCTCATCCATTCAAAATATGTCTTTGCCCACCCTCCTGGTATAAGTTTTATCCGTCCATCTTCTACGGCAGCGATTGCCGGTTCTGCGAGCGGCTGCATCCTGATAAACCACTGAAGCGATATGATCGGCTCTATCACTGTCCTGCACCTGTAGCAGTGCCCCACAGAATGCCTGTGATCCTCTATCTTTTGCAGGTATCCGCCGTTCTTCAGGTCTTCTAATATTTCCCTCCTGCAATCAAACCTGTCCTTACCGGCATAGCCCCCGGCCTCTTCGTTCATCACGCCCGATTCATCCACCACCTTTATCTGTGGGAGGTTGTGCCTAAGTCCGATCTCAAAGTCATAGGGGTCGTGCGCAGGGGTAATCTTAAGGGCGCCTGTTCCAAACTCAGGGTCCACATACCTGTCCGAGATAATCGGTATCTCACGCCTGACGATAGGAAGGGTTATGCTCTTTCCGATAAGATTCCCGTATCTTTCATCTTCAGGATTTACAGCCACGGCAGAATCCCCCAGCATGGTCTCGGGCCTTGTGGTGGCAATGGTTACTGACCCCATCCCGCTTGAAAGTGGATATCTTATGTAGTACAGCCTTCCCTGGATCTCTTCATGTTCCACCTCTAAATCAGACAATGCGGTAGAACACCTGGGACACCAGTTGATAAGCCTGTTCCCCCTGTATATCAGGCCGTCTTCATAGAGCCTTACAAATGCCTCCTTAACGGCAATGGAGAACCCCTCGTCCATGGTGAAGCGTTCCCTCTTCCAGTCGCATGAGGAGCCAAGTCTCTTTAACTGGCCGATAATCTCCCTGCCAGATTCCATCCGCCAGTCCCATACCCTTTTTACAAACCTCTCCCGGCCGTAGGCCTCGCGGCTGCTCTTCTCCGCCATGATCTTCCTCTCAACCACATTCTGGGTGGCGATTCCGGCATGATCAGTCCCCGGCATCCATAGGGCATTAAAGCCCTGCATCCTCCGCCATCGGACCAGGATATCCTGGAGGGTATTATCCAGCGCATGGCCCATATGGAGTGAGCCTGTTATATTGGGAGGCGGGATAACAATGGAATATGGGGGTGCCGGGTTCTGCCCGTCGGCATGGAATAAGCCCTTCTCAATCCAAAATTTATACCACCTCTCTTCGACCTCTTTTGGATCGTATCTCTTATCCAGTTCCTTGGATGACATATGTTTCCTTATATTTCCTTAAAATTCCTTACCTGGACATCCAGATAAAAATGATAAATCAGCCGCTAATGATAGCATGAAGGGCTAGTCGTGGCAAGGTTAGGGTTATCCCTAAACAGAGATAGGCCATTATCGCCTTGATTTATTTGCTATTGTGAGACACAACGCGCCGAAGCAATCTTATGGGAACTGTCCCAGATTAGATCACTCTGACTTTCATGCCACGACAGGTAATGAACGAGCACCTTTAATTGACACGATAAAATCTTTCGGATAATATGAAGTCCATGACGACAATCACCAAACATTGCTATATTGTATGTGATCCTGCTATTTTGGGTGGAGAACCAATTATTAAGGGAACGAGGACGCCAGTACGTGCCGTTGTGGAGAACTGGCGGTTGGGGCTCTCTCCGGAAGAGATTGTGATTCATCTACCCCATCTCACGCTAGCCCAGGTTTTTGATGCCCTTAGCTACTATAGCGACCACCGGAAAGAGATTGACGCCTTTATTGAAAAAAATAGGGTTCCTGAAAAACTTATCCACCCCTCCGTAAAGTGATCTCCCTCTACATTGACGAGGACGTTGACATATTAATAAAACCTCTGCTTAATGCCAAGGGTTTTACCGTCTATACAGCCATCGATGAAGGGATGCTCGGAAAGAGCGATAAGGAACAACTGGGGCATGCCACAAAGATTAAGTGTGTATTTTTAACCCACAATCGCGTCCACTTCGAAGAATTATCCGCCGAATTACCCGAAAAGGATAAAAACCATTACGGTATCATAATAGCAACTCGTAGAAACATATACGAATTGGCTCGAAGGATTGCACGATTCCTTGAACAACAAACCAAAGAAAATATCAAGAATCAACTTTGGTATATTTAAGACGAAGGGGACTGACCGCTTTGCCGTTACCGAATTATATTTGCGCCAAAATGTCTGCCAATATATCAATCATGGGATATTTTCAAGAAATAGACTAAACATGAAAAGTGGAATATTATCCAACCACCTAACTATAATGGAATCAAATAGTTATAGCAAATCTATTTTATAATTTGCTTGACAACGGCAGAATATTTTGATGAAGTTGATAAAACTGTATAATTACTGGTTAGCCATCAAAAATATTGAATAATTCTCAATAATAAGCAATAATGTTGCTATGATTGACTTAACAAAACTCAAACCAGAAATTGAACGTATTTGTCGATTATTACCAGTAAAACGCCTCGGTATATATGGATCGGCTTTGACTCGGAGTTTTTCACCAGGTAGCGATGTTGACATACTAGTGGTTTTTGATTCGGATGAAAGCGTTGACCTTTTTGACAAATACTTTGAACTAAAAGAGCAACTTGAGAAAATATTTGGACGGGAAGTTGATCTTGTTGTAGATAAACCATTCAAAAACCCTGTTTTCAGGGAAGCGGTAGAGAAGACAAGGACTATTGTTTATGAACGATGAGATAAGAAAAAACCTTATTGATATTCTCCATGCGGCAGAAGAGATACAAAATTTTACTCACGAGATGAACTTTAAGGCGTATCAAAACAGTCCGGTTACACAACGAGCGGTTGAGAGGGATTTTGAGATCATTGGAGAAGCACTTAACAGGGTTAAACAAATCGATGAAGAATTTATAGAAAAGGTTTCTGAGTTTCATCGTATCATAGGGTTCAGAAATATTTTAATACACGGTTATGATATTATTGATAAAATAATCGTTTGGAAGGCTGTTGAAAATCATTTGCCGATTCTGGTAAAAGAGGTAAATGAGATTTTAGATGCCTAGTGAGTATGAGGAAAAGTCTAATCTCTTATCTTATAAGATATGCTATGGCGGCCTCCATTAAATCAATTACTCGGAGGATTTATTCGTCTTAAAGAGGTCTTTTCGAGGGAGGGGAAACCATGCTCATCCTTTGAACCGGTTTTGCTCTACCTCAGTCAGCACCTCATCAAATATGGATAAGGCCTTGTCTGCATCATCTTCTGTGATGATCAGCGGCGGCATGAACCTTATCACATTATATCCGCACCCAAGGATCAGGAGGCCCTTCTTAAATGCCGCCTGGATGACCTCGCTCCGCTCGGTTGTAGCCATCTCCTTTGTTTTCCTGTCCCTTACCAGCTCAACCCCTATCATGAGCCCCATGCCCCTTACGTCGCCAATTAAGGAATGGACCTTCTTTATCTGATCAAGTCTTGAAAGGATATATGTGCCTACCTTATCCGCATTTTGGATCAGACCTTCTTCAAGTATCTCTATTGTGGCAAGGGCAGCCTCGCAGGCTATGGGGTTCCCGCCAAAGGTGTTTGCATGGGAACCGGACTCCCAGTCCATTATATCGGAGTTAGCCACCATGGCGCCTAAAGGCATGCCGGAGGCTATCCCCTTTGCAATAGTAATGATATCCGGCAGCAGGCCGAAGTGTTCTGAGGCGAACATCCTCCCTGTTCTTCCCATGCCTGACTGAATCTCATCGGCTATAAGGAGGATACCGAACTCCTTTGCAATCGACTGCAGGCGGCTCATAAAGGGCTTTGGCGGGATCACATATCCCCCTTCGCCCTGTATCGGTTCAACAAAGATGGCAGCAACCTCCTCAGGGGGGATTTTATGTCTAAAAACCTTTTCTTTTAAGAAGGCCAGACATTCTATGTCACAACCTTCCGGATCCTTATCACAAGGGCATCTGTAGCAATAGGCATATGGTATATGTGTTACCTCTGGGATAAGGGGTGAAAAACCTCTTCTATGTACCGGTTTGCTTGCTGTAACAGAGAGTGCGCCCATTGTCCTTCCGTGAAAACCACCGTAGAAGGCAATAAAATGGGGCCTCTTTGTATGATATCTGGCAAGCTTCATGGCCGCCTCAGTAGATTCAGCGCCTGAGTTTGTGAAGAAGACCTTCTTCTGTTTTTCGCCAGGCGTGATGGAGACCAGCTTCTCAGCAAGTCTTATCTCGGAGGGATAATAGAAATCCGTGCCTGACATATGTATAAGTTTTTCTGCCTGACTTTTAATAGCATCTACAACCTTTGGATGACAATGACCGGTAGATGTCACTGCAATGCCTGAGGTAAAATCCAGATATCTGTTTCCGTCTACATCAATTATGGAGGCGCCTTCCCCCCTCTCAACCACGAGTGGATATGACCTTGTATAGGATTGTGATATTACCTTATTGTCCCTCTCCACCCATTCTTTGGCATTCCTGCCTGGAGGTGTCGAGCTGACCTGCGGATATCCCTTGCCGTCATCTTTGTTGTTCATCGTGAATCCACCTGTCCTGCCTACTTTTTAGCCCCGGTTGCCTTCCTGCCCTGTTTAAAGATTTTATAAACCTCCTGTTGAGGCCTTTTTCCTCCTGATCCTGTCTTCGGCCATCCTGTCTGCGGCCATATTGGTCGGGATAGACTCAACAGTAGATACCCTGAATATGTTCAGCAGGGCATCATAGATAGATTTTACCTGAGACAGGGCCTTATCTTTATCGTACCCCTCTATCTCATTTGCAACATTTATTAATCCTCCGGCATTTATTACATAGTCGGGTGCATAAAGAATCCCCCGCTCATGGAGCAGCCTCCCGTGCCTTTCATCCTCAAGCTGGTTGTTGGCAGACCCTGCAACTATCCTGCATTTTAGCAAGGGGATGGTCTCGTCGTTTAATATGCCGCCGAGCGCGCAGGGGCAGAATATATCAGCGGCCGTAGAAAATATATCCTTTGGGGGAATGTAATCGCCTCCAAATCTTTTAATGATATCCTCTGTCCTCGACCTGTCTATGTCCGTAAGAAAAACCTTTGCCCCCTCCTTGCTCAGGATCTCTGCAAGATAGAAGCCTACCTTACCGATCCCCTGGATCGCAACGGTCTTCCCAGCAACAGATTCACCACCGGAGACCTTCTTAAGACAGGCCTTAATTCCCCAGTAGACACCTATGGCAGTTGCTATGGAAGGGTCTCCGCTTCCACCCTTCTCTTTTGAGACCCCTGCGACATGGCTTGTCTGCAACTTGACTATCTCCATATCAGAGACCGATGTCCCGACATCCTCTGCGGTTATATATACCCCCTCCAGTGATTCAACAAACCTCCCGAAAGACCTGAATACTGCCTCTCTATTTTTAGGCTGACTTCCTATAATGACGGATTTGCCTCCGCCTAGATTAATACCGCACACAGACGCCTTATATGTCATGGCTCGGGAGAGCCTAAGTACATCCCGGATCGCCTCCTGGGTATTATTGTAGGGCCAGATCCTGCACCCGCCCAGGGCTGGGCCAAGGGTTGTATTGTGAATGGCTATTATTGCATTCAATCCGGCATCAGGGTCATTCCAGAAGAGAAGCCTCTCGTGACCCTTTGTATTCATCTCCCTAAAGATGTCCATCTTCTCTTTTTCCTCTAGGTTTCAACTCCTCACAGACCTCCATCAGGACCCCGTGACAAGACCCTGGGTGGAAGAAGGCCGTCACCAAGCCCATTGCCCCCGTCTGGGACCTCCCCTCAACAGGTTCCAGGCCTGCCTCCTTTAGCCTCCCTATGGACTCTTTTGCATCCTCTACCCTGAGGGCGACATGGTGTACCCCCTCCCCCCTCTTCTCAAGAAATCGGAAGACGGGCGTCCCTTCTTTAATCGGCTCGATAAGTTCAATCCTGCTCTCCCCTATAGCAAGTGAGGCAACCTTTACATTATCCTCAGCTATTACCTCTATGCCCAGCAGTTTAAGACCCATACCTTCCTGAAAGAGGGGCAGGGCCGAAGTTATATCCCTTACTACAATTCCTATGTGATCTATACCTTTAAACATAGAGCAGACCCGATGTTTGGGCCGGCATAAGCCAAACCCCGAAGGGCATAGTATTCTCTAGAATTATATAAAGTCAAGTTCCTTTATATATACCAAAGAGATCCCGGAGTGCATCCGAGATCTCACCCAGGGTCGCCTTCGACTCAACACACGCAATCATAAACGGTATCAGGTTATCGTCCCTCTTTGCCGCCTCTTTAAGTCTTTCAAGGCTACTTAGGACCAACCCTTGATCCCTGCTCTTTTTAACGCCCCGGAGCCTTTCTATCTGCCTTTCGCCGAGGCGGCTGTCTGAACTGAGTGTCTTGACGCCCCTTCTCGGACCTGGCTCTTCGAAACAGTTAACGCCAACTACCTTATCTTCGCGGGTCTCCAGCCGTTTCTGTGCGTCATATGCGCTCCTGTGAATCTCCCCCTGCATGTAGCCTGATTTAATCGCGCTAACAGCACCACCCATCCGGTCTATCTTCTCAATCTCCTTAAATACCTCCTCTTCAATCTTGCAGGTAAGGGATTCAATAAAGTATGACCCTCCGACAGGATCTGTTGTATTCGGAATCCCGCTTTCACGGGCTATTATCTGCTGCGTCCTTAAGGCAATAGAAACAGATTCATCGGACGGGAGGGAGTAGGCCTCGTCATATGAGCAGGTATGGAGCGACTGTGTCCCTCCAAGGACAGCGGCCAGGGCCTGGATTGCGACCCTGATCATATTGTTTTCGGCCTGCTGCTCCGTCAGGCAGGAGCCGCCGGTATGTGTATGGAACCTGAGCCTGCATGCCTCATCCGCTGCCTTCCATCTCTCCTTTGCGATCCTTGCCCATATCCTCCTTGCGGCCCTGAATTTGGCAATCTCCTCAAACAGATCCCTGTTGGCGGAAAAGAAGAATGAGACCCTGCCCAGGAGACTGTCAATAACTATGCCATTCCTGGAAACCATTTCTACGTAGGCTATTGCATTGGCAAAGGTAAAGGCAAGCTCCTGAACGGCTGTGGCCCCTGCCTCCCTGATATGGTATCCACTCACGCTTATATAGTTCCACCTGGGGCATTCTACTGCACAGAAGGCGATGATGTCCCTTGTCAGCCGGAGTGACGGCCCGATCGGATAGATATATGTGCCCCTTGCAAGATATTCCTTTAAGATATCGTTCTGGATTGTACCGGCGAGTTTTGCCATGGGGATCCCCCTCTTTTTTGCCGCAGCGAGATACATTGCCAGAATAACAGCGGCAGTGGCATTTATCGTCATGGATACGCTTACCCTGTCAAGGGGGATATCAGAAAAGAGGTCATCCATGTCTTCCTGAGTATCTATCGGTACGCCTGCCTTGCCCACCTCACCTTCCGCCATGGGATGGTCTGAATCATATCCCATCTGGGTAGGGAGGTCAAAGGCCACAGAAAGACCTGTCTGTCCTTTTGCAAAGAGGTTTTTAAAGCGCTGGTTAGACTCAGAAACAGAACCGAGACCTGAATACTGCCTCATGGTCCATGTCCTTTCACGATACATGGCCGGATATATACCCCTTGTGAATGGAAAGAGTCCGGGGAAACCTATATCATCAAGATAGTCATATTTACCGGAGGGGAGATAGAGGGGGTCTATGGGGATGCCTGAACCGGTCTCATTGTCTCCATGTTTCATTCCGCACATTATTCAATACCCCGGTCTGATATGGTTAGGAACTCAAACACTCTTTCATAATCAAAGAGATATCTTTAAATTAATGATATTATATTTTCGGGGTCTAATCAAGGAGGGACGGCCCCGGCGCAGTCAATATTTTTCCTTGAATTTGGTTTGCCGGTTTGATATATTGATACTAACCCCTGCTTTGTTGGTGAGAGGATAGAATTTTTAAACCAACAGAATATAAAAGGGGGCTGATGCGAGGAGACGGTGTGCATGCCTCGTGGGGTCGCAAGGCCCGGGGAGGAAGCCTAAAGTTTCCTTATTGGTTCCCACCTAGTTTAACTAGGTTCAAAACTTCTACCTCCACGGCAAAAGCGGGGGTGTAGGGGGTATAAGGATTAAGATTTTAGTAGTTGAGGATCTTTAGGGAGAAAGGGAGAGATAAATTTTAGAGTTCTGCTCTTTACAATCCTGGTCAAAAGTAGTTCCCAAATTGCCTAATTTTGGAAATGAAGGTCTATCTTTAAATGGAGAGAGATTAACCAATCATCCTATAATTCCCATATTCGCCACATTATCAGGGGTTCCGATGAAAAAGAGGTCAGCCTCTGGGATAATGGCTATCCATGACAAGTCATATTTTATCGGGAGGATGTTCGATTCTTTCTCTTTAATAAAAGACCTGCCGGCCAACACGATTCTTCCTCTGGAATCAACGCTTGACTATAGCTTTGTTTTTCCCTTCCTGAAGGATCCTCAACATAAAACATCATTTGGCTTTTTGAGGTAAAGGGTCCCATATTTTTGGGGTTTAAGCCATTTGCTGTTGCTAATCTGATATGTTGCAATACTTGGGGTAGCATATGCACGAATCGGTAAATGAGGCCTTCGCTCCACCCCTTGCGTGGAGGATGAGACCACGGGATCTGGATGAGTTAGTAGGACAGGAGCATTTACTAGGTCAGGGGAGGGTATTAAGGAGGGCAATTGAGGCTGGCAGGGTCTCTTCGATAATCCTGTTCGGCCCGCCTGGATGCGGTAAGACGGCCCTGGCAAACCTAATAGCAGTCAGGAGCAAGGCCTGGTTTAAAGAACTAAATGCTGTTACATCCGGGATAGCAGAGGTCCGGGAGGTGATAGCCGATGCCGAGAATGCATCAAGGCTGAATGGGAAAAAGACCCTCCTATTTATTGATGAAATCCACCGGTTTAACAAGGCCCAGCAGAGCGCCCTCCTGCCGCACATAGAAAAGGGGGTCATCTCCTTTATCGGCGCCTCGACCCAGAATCCATTCTTTTCTATTATTCCGGCACTTTCATCGAGATCACTTATCTTTGAGTTAAATCCCCTTACTGATGATGGAATAAGGACTATTCTGGGAAAGGCGCTTGCAGATAAGGAGAGGGGACTTGGAGACAAGAAGGTGAAGGTCGCCCAGGATGCCCTCGATCACATGGTAATGGTTTCAGAAGGAGATGCAAGGAGGGCGTTGAACTCTCTTGAACTTGCCGTACTGACCGGCACGGCAGACCAGGATGGTGAGGTCTTCATAAGTCTTGAGACTGCTGTGATGTCTACGCAAAAAAAGCCGGTAGTATACGAGGATGGTGATACCCACTACGATACCATATCAGCATTTATAAAGAGCATGAGAGGGTCTGACCCCGACGCGGCTTTATACTGGCTGGCAAAGATGATATATGCGGGGGAGGACCCGCTCTTTATTGCGAGGAGGATTATTATCTGTGCATCTGAAGATGTAGGGAACGCGGATCCTCAGGCCCTCAGGATTGCGGTTTCAGCCCTTCATGCCCTGGAGGCCATAGGGATGCCCGAAGGGAGGATCCCCCTTGCCCAGGCCACCGTTTATATTGCTGCCGCTCCAAAGAGTAATGCAGTATATACTGCAATAGAAGCCGCGCTGAAAGATATAGAGACGGGGAGAGTCATGCAGGTCCCGCAGCATCTTAAGGATTCCCATTATAAAGGCGCGTCAAGACTGGAACGTGGTAAAGGATATAAATATCCCCATAACTTTCCACGCCATTTTGTTGAACAGGAGTATCTCCCTGAGGAAAAGATTTTTTATAGGCCCTCGGGAGAGGGATATGAAGCTCGGATCAAGGAGAGGTTGTCAGCCCTTGGGAAGATGAAAAAATCAATCATTGAGTCGCCATAGTGAGGTTAAAGTTATGATAATTTATATAGCTATATCAGTAGCATCGGTTGTTTTAGGTATAGGATTTGGATATCTGATCTCCCTTAAGGTCACTAAAAGCAAGATAGAGGAGGCTGAGGCATCTGCAGGAAGGATTGTAAAGAGCGCCGAAAGGGAGGCGGAAACAAGACTGAGGGAGGCGGCCCTTGAGTCGAAGGATAAACAGCTGCTGATAAAGGCGGAATTTGAAAAGGAGACGAAGGAGAGGGCGGCTGAGTTCTTAAATCTTGAGAAGAGGCTGACACAGAAGGAACAGAATCTGGATAAAAAGATGGAATTCCTGGAAAAAAGAGACGGGGAAAATAACAGGAGGGAAAAGGAGATCCTAGGTAGAGAGAGGCTGCTCATAGAGAAGGAGGAGAAGTGCGAGAGGAGACAGAAGGAGCAGATGCAGCAGATTGAAAAGATATCAGGCATGTCCGCAGAGGAGGCTAAAAGACAGCTTATGGGCTCTATGGAGCAGGAGGCAAAGTTTGAATCAGCCAAGATGATAAAGAGGATAGAGGATGAGGCGAAGGATAGCGCCGAAAAGAAGGCAAAGCATATAATTACTGAGGCAATACAGCGTTACTCCAGCGATTACACCTCAGAAGTGACCATCTCTGTTGTCAACCTTCCGAGCGATGATATGAAGGGAAGGATCATAGGGAGGGAGGGGAGGAATATAAGGGCCCTTGAGAGTTGCACGGGGATTGATCTTATCATAGATGATACGCCGGGAGCGGTAATAATCTCAGGGTTCGACCCGATAAGAAGGGAGGTGGCAAGGGTTTCCCTCGAAAGGCTGATGACCGACGGGAGGATACATCCTGCAAAGATTGAGGAGATTGTCGAGAAGGTAAAAAAGGATATAGATAAGACAATGCGGGAGGAGGCGGACAAGTTATTATTCGATATAGGTATTAGTGATCTGAATACAGAACTGGTGAATCTGCTGGGAAGGCTCAAATACAGGACAAGTTACGCGCAGAACAATCTTTCACATACAAGGGAGGTTGCATTTTTGTGCGGGATTATGGCCGCAGAGCTCGGGCTCGACATAAAGCTTGCAAAGAGGGCCGCGATACTCCACGATATAGGAAAGGCAGTGGACCACCAGGAGGAGGGAAGCCACCCGTCAATCGGCGCCGAGCTGGCCAGGAGGTACGGGGAATCGCCTAAGGTGGTAAACGCAATTGCATCACATCATGGTGATATAGAGCCTATTTCAACAGAAGCGGTGCTTGTAGCTGCTGCCGATGCCCTTTCTGCCGCAAGGCCCGGGGCACGACGTGAATCCCTTGAGTCCTACATAAAAAGACTTGAGAAGCTTGAAAATCTGGCCGCATCCTTCAAAGGCGTAGAAAAGGCATACGCAATACAGGCCGGAAGGGAGGTCAGGGTTATCATAAAACAGGGAGAGGTCTCAGACGCCGAGTCTGCCCAGATTGCCAGGGAGCTGGCCAAAAAGATCCAGCAGGAGCTTACATACCCCGGACAGATAAAGATTACTGTGATAAGGGAGAACAGATACATAGAGTATGCAAAATAACCTTTTAAGTTCCCACTGAGGTATACCCTTTGAACCTTCTTTTTATCGGAGATATAATAGGTGAACCCGGCAGAATGATCCTGGCCAGGAAACTGGGCGGGCTGATTGAATCTGAGCGGATTGATCTTGTAGTGGCAAACGGTGAAAATGCCGCAGGGGGATTTGGCATAACCCCGAAGATTGCAAAAGAACTCTTTGACGAGGGTGTAGATGTCATCACATCGGGAAATCATGTCTTTGATAAAAAAGAGATAGTAGATTATATTAAAAAAGAGGGCCGACTTCTCAGGCCGGCAAACTATCCGGATGGAGTTGCCGGGGCCGGGAGTATTATTGTCGAGACAAGGACTTATGATAAGGTTGGGATTATCCACCTGATGGGGAGGATATTCATGCTTCCCATAGACTGTCCCTTCAGAACGGCCAGGCAGGAGATAGCCAGGATAAAGAGTGAGACACGGGCAATTATAATAGATTTACATGCCGAGGCAACATCGGAAAAGATGGCCCTCGGATGGTACTTAGATGGAGAGGTCTCTGCCATTATAGGTACACATACACACGTACAGACTGCTGATGAGACGATCCTCCCTAAGGGGACGGCCTACATAACAGATGCAGGGATGACAGGACCGATAAATTCTGTGATAGGCATCAGGAAGGAAGAGGCCATAGATAAATTTTTAACCCAGACACCAAGGCGGTTTGAGATTGCGGGCGGGCCTTCAATTCTTTCCGGCGTAATAGTCGACATTGATCCACTTGAGGGTATGGCAAGATCAATCAGGAGAATACAGATAAGGGATGACAATCCAGTATTCTGAGAGGAAGGTCTATACCGTATATGAGCTCACCTTATCCGTCAAGGCATCCCTTGAGGAGGGTTTTTCCGATATCTGGCTTGAGGGAGAGGTTTCTAATCTCAGGATACCTGGTTCGGGGCATATATACCTTACGTTAAAGGATGAGCGTGCCCAGATCAGGGGGATTATATTCAGATCTCAGGTCAGGTCTCTGAAATTTATCCCTAAAGACGGCCAGCACCTCCTTTGCAGGGGACATCTCACCGTATATGAGCCGAAGGGTGAATATCAAATCATCTTTACCTATATTGAGCCGAAGGGCTTAGGCGCGCTGCAGCAAGCCTTCGAGGAGCTGAAGGAGAGGCTTAAGAGCGAGGGTCTTTTTGATGAGGCCCGCAAGAGACCCCTCCCTCTGTATCCGGAGAAGATCGGGATAGTAACATCCCCGACCGGTGCAGCTATAAGGGATATCCTGAATATCATAGGGAGGAGGTTTCCTGCCGTGGATATCCTTATCAATCCGGTTCCTGTACAGGGCGAAGGCGCTGCTTTATTGATTGCAGAGGCCGTAAATGAGATGAACCGGATGGGGGATATAGATGTACTTATTGTTACAAGGGGCGGCGGATCGATAGAGGACCTCTGGGCATTTAACGAAGAGGTTACAGCAAGGGCGATATACAATTCAAGAATACCTGTGATCTCCGCCATTGGTCATGAGATCGACTTTACGATATCTGATTTCGTTGCGGACCTCAGGGCCCCAACCCCGTCAGCTGCCGCAGAGATTGTAGTTAAGAGCCGGGATGAACTTGTGGAAAAAGTAGATACTATGACCAGCAGGATAATCAACCGGATGATCGGCATAATTCAGGAGAGGAGGGGAAGGATTCAGGAGGAGCTGAGGGGGATGCCTGATCTACGGCGGATGATTGAAGGCTGTTTCTTAAGGGTCGATGAATATATTTACAGACTCAATATTAATATATCAGGGAGGGTGCAGGGCTCAAGGTCTCGCTTTGCAAACGCCGTGGCCAGGCTTGACACCTTAAGTCCCCTTGCAGTCCTGAAGAGGGGATATGCTATAGCACAAAAGGTCCCTTCCATGGAGATCCTGAAGGCCTCAGGCGAGGTGTCTGTTGGTGACAGGATAGATCTAAGGCTCTATGAGGGGGAACTTAGGTGCAGGGTAGAGGAAAAAATATGATTTACAGGGGATATTTTGCAGTGGCGTATGGGGATACGCCCCTGCATCTTGACCTCTGACTCTCATCATGTATAATAGTGAGTGTCCATGCCTAGTCTAAAATTCGAAGATACACTAAAGAGACTTGAGGAGATCGTCAGGGATCTGGAAAAGGGCGATCTCATGCTTGATGACGCCCTTAGGATGTATGAGGAGGGGATAAGGCTTTCCAGGGAAAGCCTTGATATACTGGATAATGCGGAAAAAAAGATAGAGATCCTGATGCAGGAAAAGAACGGCACAAAAAGGGCACGCCCTTTTGGTATGGAACCTGAGCCTGGTGAGGCAGGTGAAGAGTAGATACCCAGCCCTGCCAGTCGGCAGGCAGGGAGGGGGCGACTTAAAACCAGCGAGCAAAGCGAGCGTTGAGGGGGAGGCTCCATCCGGCTTTGCCGGTGGAGGGGGCGACGCAAGCCCCTATAAATAGATGGACATTGAAGCTTACCTTACGGAAAAGAGGAAGATTGTAGAGCTAAGGTTGGACAGGGTTTTTTCAGGGAGGGATAAATATCCGGCTCCCCTGGATGAGGCAATAAACTATAGCCTCTTTTCAGGAGGGAAAAGGGTCAGGGCGATCTTGGTTCTTGCCTCTGCGGATGCCGTATCCGGACCAAATGAAGCTGCGCTAAATGCTGCTGCTGCTGTAGAGATGGTCCATACCTATTCCCTTATCCATGACGATCTCCCCTCTATGGACAATGATGACTTCAGGCGCGGTAAACTGTCAAATCACAAGGTGTTTGGAGAATCTATTGCCATATTAACAGGGGATGCACTTTTGACCCGGGCCTTTAGTGTATTGACTGACAGGGGCATTAATCCTAATATTGATCCAGACAGGTGCATGGATCTGGTCTATGAACTCAGCCTTGCCGCCGGCGGATCCGGAATGGTCGGCGGGCAGACCGTAGATGTAGTCAATCAGGAAAAGGATCTGGATCTTAAGACAGTTGAATATATTTACAGGAATAAGACAGGCGCACTTATCAGGGGCGCCGTAAGGCTCGGTGCAATAGCCGCAGGGGCAGAAGATGATCAACTCCTCTCTTTGACAAATTACGGCGAGAAGATCGGTTTTGCCTTCCAGATAGTTGATGATATCCTTGATATTGACGGGAATGAGAAGAATACCTATCCTTTTATACTCGGCATGGAGAAGGCCGGAGAGATAGGAGAAGGGCTCGTTGATGAGGCAATAGACTCATTAAGTGGTTTTGATGAGAAGGCAGATCCGTTAAGAATGATAGCGAAGTTTTTAAGGGAGAGAAGGTACTAATGGGCTTTCTTGAAGGCATAAACAGCCCCGCTGATCTGAAAAAAATCAAAAAAGATGAACTGCCCGGGTTAGCGGAAGAGATCAGAAGGAGGATCATCGAAGTGGTCTCGGAAAAGGGCGGCCATCTTGCCCCCAATCTTGGGGTGGTAGAGCTTACCATCGCGCTCCACTATGTCTTTAATTCCCCTAAGGATAAACTTATATGGGATGTAGGACATCAATCATACACCCACAAGCTGCTAACCGGGCGGAGAGACTGTTTCCATACCTTGAGAGAATTTAATGGCATGTCCGGTTTCCCCAAGAGGGAGGAGAGTCCATATGATGTATTTAATGTGGGCCACGGCGGTACATCGATATCAGCGGCGCTGGGTATTGTCGAGGCCAGGGACAGGAATAAAGATGACTATAAGGTTGTAGCAATAATCGGGGATGGTTCCATTTCATCAGGTCTTGCCTTTGAGGGTTTAAACCATGCAGGGGGGCTTGATAAGGATTTAGTTGTTATATTAAATGACAATGAGATGTCTATATCAAAGAATGTAGGCGCCATCTCCGCCTACTTAAGCCGCCTCATTACCGGTCAGTTCTATACCAGGGTAAAGCAGGAGACAGAGCATCTGCTGAAGAATATTCCAAGGATCGGCGGCCCAATGCTGAAGGCTGCAAAGATGGCTGAGGAGTCATTGAAGGGGATGATCGTTCCGGGGCTCCTCTTTGAGGAGTTGGGATTCAGATATATCGGCCCCATAGACGGGCACAGGATGGATCATCTCATGATAACATTCGAGAACATCAAGAAACTAAAAGGGCCCATCCTGGTCCATGTCATCACCAAGAAGGGGAAGGGTTATCCACCTGCCGAGAAAGACCCTGCCATGTTTCACGGGACACCGCCTTTTATCATTCAAACGGGAGAGCCGAAGTCAAGGTCTTCTGCGCCCTCCTATACCAAGATATTTGGAGATACACTGGTAAGGCTTGCAAGGCGTGACAGGAGGATTGTTGCAATAACTGCGGCCATGCCTGAAGGTACGGGACTTCTCGGTTTTGCCAAGGAGTTTCCGGACCGTTTCTACGATGTCGGAATGGCAGAACAACATGCGGTGACATTTGCGGCCGGTCTTGCCTCCGCCGGGCTTAAGCCTTTTGTGGCCATCTACTCAACCTTTCTACAGAGGGCCTATGACCAGATTGTGCATGATGTCTGCCTTCAGGGCCTCCCCGTAGTCTTCTGTATTGACAGGGGGGGGATTGTAGGCGAAGACGGGCCTACCCATCATGGTCTTTTTGACCTGGCTTATCTGCGGCATATCCCCTCTATGACTATTATGGCGCCAAAGGATGAAAATGAATTCCAGCATATGCTCTATACGGCAACAAAAACAGAATCACCGGTTGCCATCAGATATCCGAGGGGGTCCGGGGCCGGGGTAAATCTTGAAGAAAAGATGATAAGGATACCGCTTGGCAGATGGGAGAGGTTGTCAGGCGGAGATGACCTTGCTATTTTTGCCTCAGGGAGCACTGTGTATACTGCGCTGGAAGCTGTAAAGAGGCTTCAGGAAAACGGCATATCGGCAACCCTTTTAAACGGCAGGTTTATTAAACCGCTTGACAGGGATCTGATATTAAAGATTATAGAGCGGACAAAGACCGTTGTAACAGTTGAGGAGCATGTCCTTGATGGGGGATTTGGCGCCGCTGTCCTGGAGCTCCTTGAAAAAGAGGGGGTATACGGTTCTGTAAGGGTGAAGAGGATAGGGATCCCTGACCAGTTTATTGAGCATGGATCACAGAAGATCCTGCGCCTTAAGTATGGACTTGACCCTGACGGGATAATGAAGACTATCTCGGGATTCTTAAGGGAAGACGCAGCCAGGTCCCTGGATTTGGAAATGGAGAGGGAAGAAGGATATCAGGGCCATGGGATCCGGCTCAAAGGAGAGGATAGATCAACTGCTGGTTGACAGGGGGCTTGCTGATAGCAGGGCGTCTGCGCTGAGTCTTGTCATGTCCGGCCTTGTAATTGCTGACGGAGAGAAGATCTCCAAGGCCGGGAGCATGGTGGAGAAGACTGCCGAAATCAGGTTAACAGGAAAGGTAATTCCCTATGTAGGCCGGGGGGGAATAAAACTTGAGGCCGCCCTCGATTCCTTCTTCATAAACCCTAAAGGTATGACTGCCATGGATGTCGGGGCATCAACCGGGGGATTTACAGACTGTCTTTTAAAGAGGGGGGCAAGGAAGGTATATGCAATAGACGTCGGATATGGCCTGCTTGCCTGGTCCCTCAGGACGGATCCCAGGGTTGTAATCCTGGAGAGGAAAAATATAAGGGAAATGAAAAGGGAGGAAATAGGAGAGGAGATTGACATAGCAACGGTTGACCTCTCTTTTATCTCACTTAAGAAGGCGATACCGAAGGTACTCAGCTTTTTGAGAGACGGGGGTATTATGCTGGCACTTATTAAGCCACAGTTTGAGGTAGAAAAGGGAGAGGTTGGCAGAGGAGGGATAATCAGGGAAGAGGAGAAGAGGGAGGGTGTAGTGGAGGATATGATTTCTTTCACAAGGGGCCTTGGACTCATTGTTGCCGGTGTTACCGCCTCGCCGATATTGGGCCGTAAAGGAAATAAGGAGTATTTTATATGCCTTAGGAAGAGGGGAGGAGAGATATGAAGGCCTTGGTAACAGGTGGTGCGGGATTTATCGGATCTCATCTTGCTGACAGATTAATTGAGGAGGGATACGAAGTTACTGTGGTGGATAATCTTTCAACCGGAAAGAAGGAAAATATTAACAAGCGGGCAAGGTTTCATAAGATGGACATACTGAGTCCCAAGCTGGAGGGTCTGTTCAAAAAAGAGAGATTTGATATTGTGAGCCACCATGCGGCCCAGATAGATGTGAGGAGGTCTGTTGAAGACCCTGTCTTTGATGCCCAGGTCAATATTTTAGGCTTTTTGAATATCCTTGAGAATGCAGTGCGATACGGGACCAAGTTCCTGGTCTTTGCTTCATCAGGAGGTACGGTATATGGAGAGCAGAGGTTCTTTCCTGCCTCAGAGGAGCATCCGACATGCCCTATTTCTCCTTATGGTGTCACTAAGCTTACATCCGAGCAGTACCTCTATTTTTACAGGAAATCATACGGTCTTAGATACTCCGTCCTGAGGTATGCAAATGTCTATGGGCCAAGACAGGATCCGTTTGGTGAGGCCGGGGTTGTGGCCATCTTTGCTCAGAAGATGCTGATGGAAGGTCAGCCTGTAATCAATGGCAACGGTATGCAGACCAGGGACTATGTATATGTTGATGATGTTGTGGATGCAAATATGGCAGTGATCACGAAGAAGACAGAGGATGTATTCAATGTCGGGACTGGAAGGGAGATATCGGTAAATAGCCTCTTTGATCTTTTGAGGCAGGTAATGGGTTTGGATTTAAAAGCGGTATACGGGCCTGCTAAGAAGGGGGAACAGAGCAGGAGCCTGCTCGATCCGACAAAGCTAAAGAAGGCCCTTGATTGGGAGCCCAAGGTGGATCTTGAGGAGGGGCTCAGAAGGACGGTAGAATATTTCAGGCAGGGTAAGCATTAGGTTAAGGCTTTCCTGATCCCCAACCTTAGCCCCGGTCTTATTATAAGGAGGGTTTTAATGCCGCTTCCGCAACAGAAAAGAAAGATGCTGGGTGAGATGCTCATTGCCGAGGGGCTCCTGTCAAAAGAGCAGCTTGAGCGGGCACTCGCCGAACAGAAACAGCATGGCGGGCGCATAGGAAGCATCCTTAAGGGGCTCGGGTTTGTAACGGAAGAGGATATCATTAAGGTCCTCGGCAAACAGCTAGGTATCCAGCATGTGGTTCTTGCGAACGTAATTATAGATCCGGATCTGCTCAAGGTTATCCCCGAGACATTGGCAAGGAGGTACCAGGTGATGCCGATATCCAAAAGGGATAAGGCACTCACAGTAGCCATGGTAGACCCCCTCAATGTATTTGCCATAGATGACATAAGTAGGCTTGCAGGGCTTGATATACACCCTGTTGTAAGTACGGAGGGGGACCTTTTAAAGGCCATAGACAGGTTCTACAGTTCGAAACCGACCATGGAAGAGGCAGCAAGGGATATGGACATGGAGGGCTATGGCCAGACCACTGGTGAACAGGTCGTGGACCTTGAGAAGATAGCAGATGATACCCCGGTAATAAAACTCGTAAATACAATGATCATGCAGGCCGTCAGGGATGGCGCCTCTGACATCCATATTGAACCTGATCAGGATCTGTTGAGAATCAGGTACCGGGTAGACGGAATGCTCCACGAGGTGATGTCTATACCAAAGCATCTTCATGCAGGGGTTATATCAAGAATAAAGATTATGGCAGACCTAGATATCTCCGAGAAGAGGGTCCCGCAGGATGGCAGGATACAGATGAGGATAGGGGAAAAGGATATAGATTTGAGGCTTTCTACGCTTCCGACTATATTCGGGGAGAAGATAGTTATGAGGCTCCTTGATAAGAGCAGCATCAAACTTGGACTCGGGGAGATTGGGTTCTCATCTGATACGTTCAAGAGGTTTTCGGGTATGATAAGGAGGCCTTATGGCCTGATCCTTGTTACGGGACCCACAGGAAGCGGCAAGACAACCACATTATACGCGGCGCTAAACAGCATCAACTCTATTGAGAAAAATATAATCACCATTGAGGATCCGGTAGAATACCAGCTTAAGGTAGTAAACCAGGTGCAGGTTTATTCCAAGGTGGGTGTTACCTTTGCTACCGGCCTCAGGTCGATCTTAAGACAGGATCCGGACATAATCATGGTTGGTGAGATCAGGGACAGCGAAACGGCCGCCATTGCCATCCAGGCAGCCCTTACAGGGCATCTGGTTCTCACTACGCTTCATACAAATGATGCGGCAGGTGCAATAGTCAGGCTTGTGGACATGGGGGCCGAACCGTTTCTCGTTGCCTCATCACTCCTTTGCGTAGTGGCCCAGAGACTTATCAGGAGGATCTGTCCACGGTGTAAAAAGGCCTATCAGCCGCCGAATGATCTCTTGAAAAGCCTTGGAGTAAAGATGGTTGATGTCTCCTTTATGAAGGGAGAGGGATGTCAGGAATGCAGGTCTACCGGATATGCAGGGAGGGACGGGATCTACGAACTCTTAAGTATAGATGAGGGGATAAGGAACCTTATAGCGTCCAAGGCCTCATCAAGTGCCATAAGGTCCCATGCAATCTCAAACGGTTTTGTGACATTAAGAGAAGAGGGAATAAAAAAGGCAGTGAAGGGGCTGACGACGGTAGAGGAGGTATTGAGGGTTACACAAGAGGTAGAAGAGTAGCGTTATGCCAACCTTTCGTTATAAGGCCAGGGATAAGTATGGCGCCCTGTTCACAGGCACCATCGATACAACAGGGAGGGACGAGGTGGCAGGCCAGTTGGACAATCTCGGTTATTTCCCTGTCTTAATCGAAGAGGTAAAAGAGGGGATATTCTCCCCTGATTTCTTCGATAAGTTTCAGATTGTACATGCCCAGGATATGATAGTCTTCTCAAGGCAGCTTGCCACATTGATAAGCGCAGGTCTTCCTTTTATTGCAAGCTTTGATGCCCTGATAGAACAGACAGAAAACAAGAGGCTCAGGAGGGTCATAACTCACGTCAGGAAGGATGTGGAGGGAGGGAGTTCCTTATCGGATGCCCTGGCTAAGCATCCGGATATATTCAGCAATCTATATATCAACATGATAATGGCAGGTGAGGCCGGCGGTGTCCTTGATGAGATCCTGGAGCGACTTGCCTCCCTGGCAGAGCATGAGGCAGAAACAAGGGCTAGGATCAAGTCTGCCACAAGATATCCCAAGATCGTCATCTTCTCCCTGGTTGTGGCATTCATAATACTTGTTACCTTTGTGATACCGAGGTTTGCGGCCCTCTATGCAAATTTCAAGGTAAAGCTTCCTCTCCCTACAAGGATACTTATAGGAATCAATTATGCTGTCACAAGCTATTGGCATGTAGGATTGGTCTCAATAATTACTCTGGTTTTCCTCATAAGGCGGTATATAAGGACAGAAAAAGGAAGGGTCCAGTTGGATAGCCTGAAGCTAAAGCTTCCCGTATTTGGGCCGATCTTTTTAAAGACCGCCATGTCGAGGTTTTCGAGGGTATTCGGAACCCTGACCAGGTCCGGCTTACCGATCCTCCAGACCCTTGAGATAGTATCGAATACTGTTGGGAATGTAATCATTGCCAGGACAGTGGATAATATAAGGGACAGCGTCAGGCAGGGGAGGGGGATTGTGCAGCCAATGAGGGTGAGCAAGGTCTTCCCTCCGGTGGTTATCCAGATGGTGGCAATAGGGGAGGAGTCGGGCAGGATGGAGGAGATGCTGATGAAGGTATCAGACTATTATGATACCGATGTAGATTATGCCTTGCGTAATCTCTCATCGTCCATTGAGCCTATACTCCTTACAGTTATCGGAGGAGTCATACTCTTCCTTGCCCTTGCCATCTTCCTCCCGTGGTGGAACCTGATCAATGT